>JAEZKJ010000048.1 GCA_023415545.1 Bacteroidota bacterium | reverse complement strand
AGGTCGTTACCTTTTTCGTCCCATTCCAAAATTCCGTTTTCATTATTCAACAGCACATCTTCACGGCTGATGAAGAATCGGTAATCGGTATCAAGCGTAATGTCGTAACTACCTACTTTATAGTAATCATCCTCTTTGTCGTATATAACACTGTTTTTCGCACGAAGAAGAGAGGATATATTTCGTGTCGTTCTAAAGATCTTCATTTTATCGCCTACCGAGGCACTTACCGCAATTTGTATCACGCCAGGACCTATAGGAGTAGTGTCGATATGGTTTGGTATGATACCCAAAGAGGTTACTGCAGCTTCGAAAGAGATAGTGTTGCCATTCGAAGATATTTGACGAGCCTCAACAATGGTACGTCCTGTCTCCTCACCTGCATTGCCACAGAGAAGTTTCTCACTAAGAAGATATTTTTTTCGTGTCAGACCGGATACTTCTACAAGGGCTTTTTCAAATTTTACTTCCTCATCAAGTCTGATTTCAAAAGGTATTACCACTCTCTGCGTCAACTCCTGAGGGGTAAACTGGAGTGTAGTAGTGGTGCCACTGTTTATCATGCAATTCTTTTTATAGTCGCACGCTATAGGAGCAATATTCTCAATGTAGGGATAAGCACCATTCATATCTATCCATTTCGAGATATATTGTTCATTGTCGACAAGAGCCTTGAGTTGCATCATATCACAATCCTCTACATGTAGCAGAAGTTCACGAAGAGATAGCCTGGTGTCGTTTATATAATTCTGTAAAGAGTCAACTTTAACCCCTTTTAGAGGCTTCTCGAAAATACAGATATTATACTCGCCCGGTTTAATGTAAAACTTTGAATCGAACAGAGAACCATCGCCCACCTCTTCGGCAGAGGTGACTTCATTGAGATGTTCAAAGAGTCCGCTTCTATCTGTTTTAACAAAATAGTGGCAGGTATATTGTATTCTATTTAAAAGACAATAGATAGAGTCGGCACGAGTGACATCCTGAGTGTCATTCGACCAATTATAGTTGAAGCTTACACCTGCATATCGGCTGTCAACCACATTTTCACTCATAGGCAATCCGGAACAGGCAATGGCAAGGAGTGCCACTACAAGAGAAGATATCAGGTATTTTATTTTGTTACAGATCATATATTCATCTTTATTCACAGGTTCACCAATTCTCTTTACCTATAAGATAAGCCTCTAGGCGGCTTTTTTTTCTACTCTTTTCGACACTATCTTTATATTGACGAGCTTGATTTATGGAGTCCTTGACGAACTTTTTCCTTATGGTCGATATACTGTCGTTTAGATGTTTGGCAACACGAATAGAGTCCTTCACTCTCCTCTTTTCCAACTTTTCGGTTTCACGTCGTTGGATCTTTTCGTAATTTATCTGTTTGTACTTATCCTTTATTGAACGATTTCGGAAAACAAAAGCCACCCTCACATCGCTTATTACGGGGTAAGGAAGGATGTGCCAACTGCTCACTTCGGAGGTTGGGATATAGAGGTTGTTTTCTCGGTCGAGGGTGAACTTATTGTTTTGTGTCATCATCAACCCTACGCTACCTCCCAGTTCAATATCTATG
Source organism: Bacteroidota bacterium (assembly GCA_023415545.1). Classification (GTDB taxonomy): domain Bacteria; phylum Bacteroidota; class Bacteroidia; order Bacteroidales; family Bacteroidaceae; genus Phocaeicola. The sequence continues at coordinate 6,674 of JAEZKJ010000048.1, read as the reverse complement.
TTACCTTTTTTATATGAATAGAGTGGCAAGCTATATCCTGCAGAGATGCCGGCGCCAAAGAATTTCCCTGTAGTACCATTGCGGCTGAATTTGAAGTCGTATGCACCTGTGTTAAGATAACCACCAAGGTAGTATGCACGCCAGTAGCGTGGTTTTTCTCTATGTCGTGAGAAGAGATTTTGGAAAAATGTAGGTTTTGTTCCTGAGTTAGAGCGGAAATCGGTACGCCAATATTTACGAAACTCCGATTTAACCTCCCAATAATCGAACACGATATATGGAAGATAGCTGTGTGAGGTGTATCCATTGTATTTACCCTCCAAGCTTAAGGTTAACTTATTATAGATGGAGTTTGATAGGTCGTATTCCACACCAACGTTGGGAATTGTCATGAGCCAACCAAGAGAGTTAGTTTTGAAAGACCATCTATCTTTAAAGGCGATGATAGAGTCCTCCTTGAGGGAACCTCTTTTTTTTGTTTGTGAGTGCCCCGTATTGTGAAAAGAGATGAGAAGGAGCAGAAAAAAAATATATAAAGGGGATGAAAAAATCCCTCTTAATAACCTAGAAAACATATGTAAACCTAATAACCTTTTTCCTGTATCGACCTACACACTCTCTTAACAACTACCAGAACAGGATGTTTTTCAATTATCTTTTGAACTCAAAATGTAAAAATAGATTTATCATCAGTTGCCTTAAATATTATAGACAGTGACGTAATCTATTATTACAAAATTAAAAGTAATTATTTAATTTACAAATAAAATAAAAAATTATATTAAAACATGGATTTACTATGTTTGCAATAAATAATGAAGGAGAGATAGAGGCCGTGTCAAAATAAATGTAACACGGCCTCATCATTTTATTCGCCTGAAGAATCTATCTTATCCTCTTCATCCTTCTCATCCTCCTGCTTAGAACCTCTTTTTTTAAAACGTAATAACACGAGCAGGACTTCTAAAAGCTTGATAAAAAATCTCTCCATACATCATTTTTTTTAAAGATTAAACAACCGGGTCTTCTACCTCTGCAGGCTCCTCCTCACCTGGTAATGGGTTAAGTTTGTAATATGATAACTCCTTTAAGAAAGAGTTTAGTGCCTTACCCGGGCGAAACTTAATGTGGGCACCTTTGATAAGAGTGGAATTAAAATCCTTCTCCATAGGAACTCCCTTACTATTTATACCTATGCTCAAATAACCTAGGTCGGCAAGACGAACGATCTCTCCATTTTTTAGAGAATCGACAATTACATTTTCAAGTGCAGCCAATACAGCCACGATATCGGCTTTGGTGAGAGTACATTCAACTTGCATACGTTGGGCCATCTCGTTGGTTGAGATGTCGCCACGTGAATTTACTGAAGCATAATACTTAATTTGTGACTCTTTATCGCCAGGGATTGAATGACGACCTATCACCCTGTAAGAAACTTTTTTTGTCATAACTTTAATTTTTAATTGGTTAATACTATATTTCTGTGATCACATGACAAATATAGTATAGCCAAAATAGCCATCCGGAGCATTTGTGAGCAGGTGTGAGAGAGTGTGAGAAGTTATGTTAACTTATTACTTTTTGTTACTATTTTTCTCCTTATTAATTGTATTTATGGAATGTTTTTGCTATATTTAAAGGTACAATAACCTTAACAAATATGGAAGAATTTAAGAGTAAAACCTACACTAAACTGGAACTTGCAGCGTACTACTGTCCCAACAGGGCATCGGATCATTCAACATTAACCAGTTTCAATCGCTGGTTAAAGGCTAACAAAGAGTTGTGTAATGAATTAAATTGTATAGGATATAATCATAACCGACACTCGTTCCTGAAGAGAGAGGTGGAGGTCATCGTAAAATATCTGGGAGAGCCTTTTTAGGCTCTTTTTTATTGTAAAAACGGTAACCAAGACCTATCATGAGGTTCTTCGGCAAGTGAAACTGGCTAAGTTGATAGCCTATATTTATATACACATTACGTGTTATGCTTGTTTTGAGTGCAAGCATTTGGTAAAAACCTCGTGTACTGTCGGCATGATATAATATGTCGTTACCTAAACCAAAGTTTATTGAGAAGATGGGCATAACAAATTCTGCACGTGCCGAAAGTCCTACAGCAAAACGCTCACTGAAAGGCTGGCGATAGAAGGTATAGTGATGATCATCGTTTGTTCCGGCTATATGATTCTCGAGATTTGCACTCTCATCATAATCAAGATCTACCGAGACACCTGCTCGGAAATATTTTGAGAAGTTATACATAGGAGAGAAATTCATGCCTACTATGGCAAACTTACCCGGCACAAGATAGTTTTCATCGGGAATACCTTTGAAACGAGTGGCTCCATATATCATCAAATCATAGTTCCAATAGGGTTTGAAAGTTGCCACAGGGATGTTTGAACTTGAGGATTTAGAATAATTAGTGTCAAAACAGTATGTCAAACCTCCTCGTAAGGAAACAGAGTTTACACCACCATTGGGATACTTTGTATTACCATTGGAAAAGTGAGTCATATCGCCTCCAAGTTTGAATTTTAAATTTGATGACAGTTGGTAATTGAGATAGAAACCTAAGTTTATGTAGGCATTCAAGCGTGAGCCAACCACAGTATTATATGGATTGTGGTTATAATCATACTCTTTCCACCCAAAAGAGAGGCCGAAATTCCACTCATAATCCAAAGAGAGTGATTTATTGAGAGTGAAAATAGGTGAACCTTGATAGAGATATACAGATACCGGTCGGCCTAGATCAGTGTAATTATAAAAATCGAAGAGAGAGATACCTATTCCTTGATATGTTTTTGGGTAAAGATGGCCAAAATAGGAATCTTCAGGAAAACGAAAACCATATTTCAGATGGTAAGAGATAGATTTATCCATCGGTTTACCATATGAATTTACTCCTTTGAAAAAATCTGTCGTTTGAAAGAGAAGGCCCGGAGCAATATTAAATTCCAATTGATGATGTATAGAGGAACTGCGCAGTGTGTCGGTTTGGGCAAAGCCATTGGTTATGCTCATCAGCACAATAAAAAAAATGGAAAGTTTCTCATCTACGAAATTATAATAATATTTTATGTTTTTCATCTTTTCTATTATCTGCCCACAAATATATGTTAATCCTAATATAGAAACAAATAAAAGATGTTGTCATATTAAAACAAATTCATATATTTGAGTAGATACTAGACTTATGCACTTTACTATAAAATACACATTATTTGCACTATTCTTTTTCATATCCCTTTCCACAAATGCAGAGGTAAAAAACTGGATGTTTGATATAAGATATGTAGGATACCCTGAGGGACTGAGCAATGAAAGAGTCTTTTCAATTGTCCAAGATGATAAAGATGCCGTTTGGATTGCTACGAAAATTGGAGTCGACAGGTACAATGGTACTGTTGTAAAGAGTTATATACTGCAAGGTAGCGATAACTATGGTGATATGGCCGGACGACGGGTATATCTTCTCTACGATAAGAAGTATGGAGTATGGGCTTATGATAATGTAGGACGAATTTTCAAATACTCCAAAGAGCACGACTTATTCGAGCAGATGGTTTATCTGGGTGAATCGATGAGTGACCTTATCCTTAACAATATATTTATTGACGAAAAGGGCAATTTTTGGTTAGGACTTAACAAAGGTCTTTTCAAAAGAGAGAAAAATGGAGCTATAACTCATATTGTCAAAGATATATATGTAAACAGGATTATTTCGGATGGTGAGAGCCTCTTTGTGGGGAGCTCAAACTCATTATTGAAGGTTGATGCCGATGGTAAAGCGATAGAGACTATTCACCAAGGTGAAGATGTGCAATCAATGCTTTATGATAAAGAGAGAGCGACGCTTTGGTTTGGTACATTCAACAGTGGCATATTTTCGATAGAGATGAGGTCGAAAAAGTTATATCAACTGAAAAGTATATATAGCGATATAAAGAAGCCGGTGCGAGCGCTTACTGCATACGATAAAAACAGTATCATTGCAGGCATTGATGGAGGTGGTGTTTTCGCCATCGACAAGAGTCAAAAAGAGATAAACCTGTTAATGAATACACAGGAGAAGAGAACAAATATCTATCTGCGTGGAAATGGTGTATATGCAGTGATGAAAGACAGACAGGATAACCTATGGATAGGCAGTTATACTGGTGGCATATCAATAGCTATCCGACTGAGATATCCCATATCTACACTAGTTCACGAAAAGGGCAACCAACACTCGCCGGCAAATAATAATGTTAATGATATTTTGCAGATAAGCGGCAGTGTGGTGTGGTATGCCACCGATTCGGGTATCAGTATATGTAACAGTGAGACAAACAGTTGGCGACATCTGTTAAAGGGTTCGGTAGCTATCACCCTATCCCACTTGGGTAATGAGGTGTGGGTAGGTACATATGGAGATGGTGTATATATTTTGGATAGAGATGGAAATATCAAGCGACATCTCACAAAACAGCAAAACAGCCTCTATACAAACTATATTTACTCCATAGTGAGTGACATGGAGAGTGATATATGGTTGGGAGGTCTCGACGGTGCATTGATGAGAGTGGAAAAGGGAAACAGGAAGATGCACAAATATGATATCAATTGGGTGCAATCGATACACCCGGTCAGTAAAAACCGGGTTGCTGTAGCTACTGTGAACGGATTCTATATCATCAACAAAACTACCGGGGAGATAAAACATTTGTCAAGTTCGCAAGAGTACTACAACCTTAATGCCAGTGCATATATTGTATCAATGCTCTTTAACAGTGATGGAACGGTATGGTTGGCTACCGAAGGTGGAGGGATAAATCTTTATGATACTGAAAAAGGTCTTTTAAAAGTAATATCTACTAAAGATGGATTGCCATCGAACGATGTATATTCACTACAATATGACTATAAAGGGAGATTGTGGGCAAGTACCGGCAAGGGATTGGCTGTAATTGACAACAATAAAGTGTCGAGTCTGAACTATATTGGTGACATAGACAAAGAGTATAACAAATCATCATTCTGCCTTATGGATGATGGTAAATTTGCTTATGGCTCAACAAATGGTGTGGTGATGATATCACCCGATGCAATCACTCCTACCGACTATAATGCGCCTCTTAACTTCACCGATATAACAATAGAGTATCCTGATGAGCAGCAGAAAATGATTAAATCACCTATAATAAGGGAGATGCTCGATAAAGGAAGTGTAGAGTTGAATTATGAAGAGAACTCGTTTCAAATATCTTTTGAATCAATAAACTATCGGTATCAAAGAGATATAGTCTATCAATATATTTTGGAAGGGTATGAAAAATCATGGAGCAAGCCCTCACCCGACGGAGTCGTGAGATATAGTAATATCACCCCGGGGTCGTATAAATTTAAAGTGAGGAGCATCAGGCGCAGCGACGGCCACTCTATTTCCGAGAGAGCCGTAATAATAGAGGTATCACAGCCCTGGTGGAGATCTTTATGGGCATGTGCAGGCTATATATGCATATTCGCATATATGGTATTCATGTTTCTTCGCTTTAAAAATAACCAGATGCAGAAGAGACATGATGAGGATAAAATACGTTTCTTTATAAATACTGCACACGATATCCGAACACCGGTAACACTTATAATGTCACCACTGGAAGATCTTTGTAAAGATGACTCTCTTCCACAGAGTGTGATGTACCGGCTCAAATTGGCTCACTGCAACACTCGCAAACTTTATGAACTTATAACAAAACTCCTCGAGTTTGAGAGAGTAGACACATACCGTGAGAATCTTAAGTTAATATCAATAGGATTAAATGATATGCTTTTGGAGGAGATAGCAGCTTTTCAACCGGTTTGTGATAAGAAGCAGTTGCATCTCTCGCTGTCACTTCCCGACAGTGAAGTATATATAACCTCCGATAGATCGATGTTATCCATGCTTTTGGATAACCTTATATCGAATGCTTGTAAATATACTCAATCGAACGGCAGCGTGAAGGTGTCGTTAAGTTGCAACAATCGTAAAGCTGTAATATCGGTAGAAGATAGTGGCATAGGAATACCCAAAAGGGAGCAAAAGATGATATTCAATGGTGTATTCCGTGCTGAGAATGTGGGTAACTCGAAGGAGTTTGGCACAGGATTCGGATTACTGCAGGTGAAGCGAATTGTAAAGATGCTGAATGGAGAGATAAAGTTTGAATCGGAAGAGAATAAAGGCACTAAGTTTACTATTGCTTTCAAAAGAGTAGATGAGAAACCTCACGAGTCAGATAGAGTGACAATAATCAAAAAAGAGAATGAAGATATCACCCCTACTTTTGCTAATGAGAACTCGATATATCATGCCGACACAGATACTATACTTATTGTTGAGGACAACGATGCATTAAGATACTACCTGAAAAAGAGCTTCGAGAATGAGTATAATGTTGTCGATGCAGCCGATGGTGAAGAGGCTATTGAATATTTAAAAGAGAACTATCCGGATATCATTTTATCTGATGTGATGATGCCGGGTATTCAGGGAGATGATCTTTGTAATATGGTAAAACAAAATCCTGAGACTGCAGGTATTCCTTTTGTTCTGCTTACAGCAAAAAGCAATCATGAGGCTGTTGTGGAGGGATTGAAAAAGGGAGCCGACGACTACATAGCTAAACCTTTCAGCAG
>JAEZKJ010000059.1 GCA_023415545.1 Bacteroidota bacterium | reverse complement strand
CTGTATATTCAGGTAATTCAGGATGGTATACAAATAAAGCTATAAGAATGCCAAATGCCATAAATAGAAGTGCGGCAGCAAATATTGGATAAATTTTCCCAATTATTTTGTCAACCGGTAGTAGAGTTGCAAGAATATAATATAGGAAAATTGCAATAATCCAAAATGTTGCATCCATGTAGTCGGGAGTAAGCTTTGCCAATAGTCCGGCAGGACCGGCAACAAATACAGCTCCAACAAGTATCATTAATATGACTGTAAAACCTCGCATTATTTGCTTGGTAGTTAGTCCTAAATATCGTCCTATAATTTCAGGAAGGCTCTCTCCTTCATGTCTTACTGATAACATTCCCGATATATAATCGTGTACTGCTCCTGCAAAAATTGTTCCTAAAACAATCCATATATAAGATGCTGAGCCGAATTTAGCTCCCATTATGGCTCCGAATATAGGGCCCAACCCTGCAATATTCAAGAATTGAATCATAAAAATCTTCCACGTTGGCATAGGAATGTAGTCAACTCCATCACCCATCTTTAATGCAGGAGTGATTCTATACTTATCAGGGCCGAAAACTTTTTCTACATATCTACCATAGATGAAATAGCCACCGATTAATAATAGCAATGAGATAGTAAAAGTTATCATAATATTCGCTTGTTTACTTATACAAAACTAATAAAATATACTATTACTTTTTATCTTTGTGTCAAAATATACAACAATGAGATCATTATTAACTACTTTATTTCTATTTATATTCATTCATATTTCATTAAGCTCTCAAACTATTGATAAGTACGAGATTCGTGCTACTTGGCTTACTACCCTTGGAGGTATGGATTGGCCTAGTACTAAAGCGCAGAGTAATCAGTCAATCGAGAGGCAGAAAAAAGAGTTATGTGATATCCTTGACCAACTGAAGGAGGCTAACTTTAACACTATACTTTTTCAAACAAGATTAAGAGGTGATGTTGTATATCCATCATCTACTGAGACATTCTCCGAGTGCTTGACCGGTAAAACCGGAGGGAATCCAGGCTATGATCCTCTTGCTTTTGCCATTGATGAGTGCCATAAAAGGGGGATGGAATTACATGCTTGGATTGTTACTATACCGATAGGTAATGTACGACAAGTTAGTTTACTTGGACGAAATAGTGTTGTTAAGAAGAACAGAAGTATATGTAAGTATTTCAATCAAAACTGGTATCTCGATCCAGGTAATCCGGCAACAAATAAGTATTTAACCGGTATTGTTAATGAAATTGTTTTAAAATATGATATCGATGGTATTCATCTTGACTATATCCGATATCCTGAAAATGCAACATCCTTTCCCGATAAGGATACATTTAGAAAATATGGAAAGGGAAAAGATATAAAAGAATGGAGAAGAGAGAATATAACTTCAATAGTAAGCTCAATATATAAAGAGGTTAAGAGTATAAAGCCATGGGTAAAGGTAAGCAGCTCACCCGTTGGAAAATATAGAGATACTGAAAGATTTTCTTCAAAAGGGTGGAATGCTTACGATATAGTATTCCAAGATGCACAAAAATGGCTAAAGGAGGGAATTCATGATATAATATTCCCTATGATGTATTTCAATGGAAACAATTTTTATCCTTTTGCTCTCGATTGGAAAGAGAATTCATCGGATAGATGGATAGTGCCAGGACTGGGTATCTATTTCTTATCACCAAAAGAGAAAGATTGGGCTCTAGATGAAATTGCTCGTCAGATATATTTTATCAGAAGATATAAGCTAGATGGTGAAGCTTTCTTTAGAACTCAATTTTTATTGAATGATACCAAAGGGATATTCAGTGAATTAAAGGAGGAAACTTATACTAATCCTTCCCTTGTTCCACCGATGAAGTGGATTAAGAAAGAGAAACCACTCTCCCCAAAGAGTGGAGAAATTGATATTCAAGAATCGACTATAAAGATTAGCTGGAAAACTCCTGATAAGATTGAAGATGGTGGAATAATGTATAACCTCTATGCATCAAACAGCTATCCGGTAGATATTAATAGAGGTGAAAACCTTATTGACTGTAATATTCGAAAAAGTGAATATCTTTATACTCCTTCATCTCCATGGAAAAGTAGGATTTATTATGCTGTAACAGCTGTAGATAGATATGGGAATGAGAGTGAGCCGTTATATATTAATGAACCATTAAAGTTCTAATTATTATGATAAAAGAGAACATGGAGGGGCTATAATAATAACATTTTCATTAAATCGTTATGGTACAAAAATAAATAAGAAAGCAACCCACTTGATTTTGTGAATAATATCATAGTGAGTTGCCTTCTATAAAATATAAACCTAATTTATTTTATTTATTAAATAAGCTCTTACTTCATTCCAATTGTAATAAGGTGAATATGACGAATCAATAGGAAGATGCACCTCTTTTTCATTTACCAATAATTTCACAACTATATCAGCTTTATCATTTTTGTAGAAAATCATTTGTAGATTGCCTGCCATAGGTGTAATATTGAAATCCTGCCATACTAAATGATATTTTTCCTCATCATTCTCTTGTGCTGCATATTCTGTAATTCCTAAAATAGTAATAAGTCTTAGTAAATTGGTGTCGTGACCAAATCGCAGTGTTGCCGACTCTTTACCACTTTTTATAGCTTTATCAGCCTTTTGGATAATATCATTAAGAAGAGTTGATGCACTTTTTGCCGGAATTCCGTTGTTTATAGGAGCATTGCCGTTGCATAAATACATTCTATAATTAATAGTTTTCCAAATACCAAATAATTCATCTGTAGTAAACAGATCATAGAATGAGATATCGTTTTCAGTATCCTGCATATCTGAAGCTATCCAATAAAGGCCCATCATCAATGCATCAGCTTTCTTTTTGTCTATGTTGTTTACAAAAAGAGAATTGATAAGTCTCTGCGAGTTCAAATTCCTTTTTTCAAATTGATTGAAATCTTTTTTCCAAGGAGCATCTTTTTTGTTCCACTCTTTCATCTCTGGAGTATCATAAGCCATATAGCTCATATGCTTCTTATTCGAGTCTTTAGTTATTCGGATATTTTTATTCAAAGTTTTTAGCTCGTCAGTAAAACTTTGCATGCTTTTAATGCATCGTGGTGCTACTGTAGAAGTTGCCGATAAATTGTTTTTACCACTGAAAAGTTCTGGGTATCTATTATACATTCGTCTGGCTATTTGCTTATGTTGTCTCTCACCAACAGGAGTTAGCAGACCGGCATTTCCCTTAGCATCTTGATAAATAACTTCTAATCTTCTTTTTACATCTTTACCAAGTTCAGTAAGTTCGACATTTTGAAATGCATCAATAACATCAGTGTATCTTTTATCATCGGTAATCCATCGTGAACCATGACGTCCATAATGAGTCAGATAAAATGGAACATATCCCTCAGGAGCAGGTGTATGTTGCCAGTTGTATGATGGGTATGCATAATATGTGCTTCCACTCTTTTCGGGCATCAAAGCTATCTGCTCTTTAACATCGAAAATGTCTTCAACATTGCTTCTAACCTCCCAATTTATCTCCAAAGGATTGTTTTTCATCTTCCATATTATTGGAAGTGCAGGGTTATCAAGAATCCACATCTCGCAACCTTCATCGTTGTCGACTACATGTAAAAGTGGCTGTTTACAGTTTAATATCTCATTAGTAGGAGCAAGTTTATAAGTGATGCCACTATAAACAAAAGCTCCATTCTCTTTAAGTTCCTTATAAGCTTTATGCGATATTATTTCGAAAGTTTCATCTTTTTCAAGAGTAACTATATTTTTATCAATAGGTTGTAGGAAACTTAAAGCTGATGCACTATTAAGAGCTTCTGGATAAGTGATATACTCACCGCTATGCCACTTTGTATTTCTCTCTATTCCCCATTTCACAGTAAGTGTATCGTTGTGAAGATGGAAAGTAGTGCTATATCTTCTTGTTTGACCATGTAAAGAGTAGACGAAAAGTAAATTCTCGCTCTCAATAATTTGTGCACACAAGTTGAATGATGTGCCAAATAATATAGATAGTATAAAAATTATCTTCTTCATAATCTTATTTTTCGGAGAACATCTTTTCTCCCCAGTTAGTTGGTGTTTCAGATAACTCAATAACAAGCTTACCACCATTTACTATATCTTGATGTCGAAGCGTAGAATATGGATAATCTTTACCATTCAATTTAATCGACTTAATATAGATATTCTTTTCGGATAGGGCAGGAGCAATTATTTCAAACTTCTTTCCACCTTCCAAGTTAATGGCTGTATAATCCACATGAGGAGTATTGATAAGATAATAATCATGTCCGGCGTTAGGATATAAACCTATCATATGGAATGCAAGCCATGAAGACATAGCTCCCGAGTCATCATTACCAGGTAATCCAATAGCCGAATCATTATAATTTTTCTCTATTATGTCTCTTATTCTGTCACTACTTCTATGTGGTTTGCCTATCCAGTGATAAAGACATGGAGATAGGAATGAAGGCTCATTGTTAACATTGAAAAACTCTTTATCAAAGAATGTATCAAGTCTCTTTTCAAACATCTCTTTTCCACCACATTTAGCAATAAGTCCATCTACATCGTGTGGAATGCTTAGTGAGTACTCCCATGAAGTCGCTTCATAAAAGAATGTGCTCCACCAAGGAGTATACCAAGGACCTTCGGATGTTACAGGAGTATATTCATATGTTGGTTTCAGCTTTTTGGAGTGACCGAATGGTAATCTATCTAACCATTTACCATCTTTATCTCTTGGCATGATAAAACCTTTCGCACCTTCATGCTCATAATCATCTCTCCACAAGTTCTTCCAGTTCTCGGACTGCTTCATATAATGTTTATATAGCTCTTCTTTGCCAAGTCCTTTTGCTACTACAGCGATAGCATAATCACAGAAAGCATATTCAACAGTGCGGTTTCCTGCACGGTCTATTCCAAATGGTACATAACCTAGTTCAAGATAGGGAATAAGTCCACCTCTACCTTCAGCCTCTTCATTTCCTCCAGGAGGAACAGTGGCATCTTTCAACATTGCTTGAAGTCCAAGTTCGTAATCAATACCTTTAAGTCCCTTAACATATGCATCAGCCACAACAATATCAGCATTCGAGCCTCCTTGTGTTCTACCATTTGAGTTTCCACTACGTGCATCAGGCATATAACCATCACGCTTATAGATGTTTATTAATGAGCGTACCAAGTCAACCTCTCTTTTAGGATCGATGATAGTTATCAAAGGCAGCGATGTACGATAAGTGTCCCATATAGCATAGAAGTCATCATAATATGGCTCATTGTCAAACCATAATGGATTCTCTCCATTTCTATCGGCAGGCATAATCATGGTGTGATAAAGTCCTGTATAGAACATTTTCTTCTGCTTATCCGAGGCATTCTCCGAAATGGTTATTTTGCAAAGTAGTTTTTCCCACTCAGCAGTCAAGTTTTTAAGAACCTCATCAAATGACCAATGTGGGATATCTTTTTTAAGGTTTTCATGAGCCTTAGCCGAACTGATAAAAGAGATTCCAACCTTTAAGTTTACTATCGAATCACTATTGGCAAATCGTAACAGAGCTCCTGTCTTTTGATATGAATCAAACTGCACAGCCTCTTTACTTATCTTATCTCCTTTCCATGTTTTCCAATCTACGAAAGGTTTGTCGGTTTGAGCATAGAAATAAACAGTATAAGCTTTACCATTATTCCATCCACCACGAATTCGTGTATATCCTTCCACTTCAGTGTCGGAAACAATTTTAATCTCTGAGCCAATAAACTGCTGTGCTTCGCGTGAATCAGGAATTGGGTTCTCTCCCAAGAAGAAACCGGCATCAATCATTAATGATTTCAGTGAATCCTTTGGATAGGTGAATTTGTAGAAAGATGCTCTTAGAGCAGTGGTAATTTCTGTTTTAATACCGCTATTTTTAAATGTTGTTGCGTAATAACCCAACTTAATATCTTCATATTTACGGTAATCAATATGTTTATTACTATCCAAACCTTTTCCAAAAGGTGTCACTAAAATATTTCCATACTTTGGTCCACCTCCTGTTCCACTTACATGTACTTGTGCAAAACCATTAACTTGTACAGGCATAGGAAGCCATCCACTATTTGGACTTACAGTGCAATCAGGCGATGGTTTAACCATACCAAATGGCATAGAAGGTCCGATAAAGACTCTTCCAAGTCCTTCTGATCCTATCTTTGGATCAACAAAAGATGAAAAATTAGTTGCTTTCTCTTTATTTGTTCTCTCATTTAATGAGATATGACTGCTTTTCTGTCCCGACGCCATCACGGCAGAGGACAGAAAAATCAGCCAAAACAAAAAAACTCTGAATGGAATTAGAGTCATATTATCTCTTTTTTATATTAATTCTACTTGTGTTTATCTGTTTAATCTCTCCGGCTGCATAATCAGGAGCAGTATCTCCCCAGAACACATTACAATCAGTAATATTTATGTCCGATGCACCATCGATATAGAACGCATAAGTTTTATCGTAAACAAATGGCTCTCCTTTACAAGGTCTCTTATCATAAACTCCTCCAGGGAATGTTGAGCGCTTATAAAGCTGAACATCTACATTGTTGAAGAATATATTGTTTACTTTATCCTTAGTATCTCCACCTATGAAAATACCATTCTCACTTGTACATTTTATGTTTGTAAAGTATATGTTATTAACCTCTCCACAAGCACCATCGATAGCACCTTTAGGGAATCTCCATCCTGCATCTTTATGGTTTCCTATAGCTCTTGGGTATGATGTAACATATATTGGCTCAGCCTTGCCCCACCATACATCCGAGTAATACTTGCAATCTACAAGCATATTCGAGAAAATCACATTTGTAACAGTACCTTCGTCACGATTTTGAATACCGATACCGCGGTTACTATCCTTAATGATACAGTTGTTGAAGAGTACATTATTTATCTTGTCCATGTTTTCCGAACCAATCTTGATAGCACATGAACGAGATGTCATTACACAATTTGTGACTACTATATCTTCACAAGAGCCGTATTCACTATACTCTCTTCTGTTTTTCAAACAGATACAATCATCACCCGATTCAATGAAACAGTTAGATATTCTAATTTTTTTAGAATGGTCAACATCAATACCATCACCATTTCTAATCTTAAGATTATTAAGAATGCTTATTCCCTCAATATTGGCATCATAACATCCAATAAGGTGAAGAGTCCAATATGCACCTTGAGAAATTGTTATGTCCTTTACAATAGTTTTCTGACAGTTAATAAGAGTGATAACGTGTGGACGAGGGTCAAAGTCAGTTATAGGCTTTAGCTCATATGAGTCACTCAACTCTTTCCCCATAAATGCTACTCCATTACCATCAATCTCACCACTACCTGTTATAGATATATTTTTAAGGTCTTTACCACTTATCCACATCATTCCTTCTCCCTCATTCTCCTTAAAAGCACTCTCTTTATATATGCTTTCATCGGGATTAGCAAGAAGTTTAGAGTTCGGTTCCAGATGAAGATCAACAAACGATGCTAAATGAACAGGTCCACAAAGGAATGTACGTCCTGAAGGAATAATAACTTTTCCTCCACCATTTTGTGAACATTTATCAATAGCTTCTTGAATAGCTGAGGCATCATCGGTTACGCCGTCTCCTTTTGCTCCGAAGTCCATAACATTGTATACGTTTGATTGCTTTCCTCCACAAGCGGAGAGAAGTATAAATAGACCAAGGGTGACAAGATGTGTAAATCGTTTTTTCATACCTATATTATTTTATATTTTTTTGTTTTAATGTCACATTTTCATAGCGAATAGCATCGAAACGCTTGTTTGGTGCTTTAGGTGCATCAATTTTCTCTATCTCTAAATCATTTACATTTCGGAATAGGAATGCACTTTCCCACTCTTGAGGAACATTATTTGTATCCCATTCTACTGAACAATCATTCAATTTCAAACCATTTACTCCATCAAACAGGAAAGCATTGCGTGCTCGTTTATCAATGGCATCTTCGGGATGCATGAAGAGTTGAAAATCATTTATGCGAATGTTTTTTATCGCCTCACTGAAACCTTCAAATCGTACTCCACTTTGTCCGTGGGCAATGATGTGATTCATAGTTATATTTTCAATGCTTCCTGCATGGGTAGCTTCATCTCGTTTTTGGATGGTAAAGTAAACAGGATCTCCATTTCCCCACCAGAAAGTGGCTTTACGCACACAATCTATAACAAGATTCGAAAATATCACGTTTCTTACCTTTCCTCCGTCACGTATAATCATGTTGAGGCCACGATTAGCACTTCGTATGGCACAATTACTTACTGTAATATCACTAAAGTCTGCATGACTCTCTGTACCTAACTTAAGTGCTGCCGATGAAGATGTAAGTATGCAATTATTTATTGTAATCCATTGGCAAGGGAAAGCTTTCCCTTCACTATTACGTGTTGTCTTTAAACATAAAGCGTCATCTCCTGTATCTATCACGCAATTCTGTATCATCACTCGGCTACAACCATCAATATCAAGACCATCTGAGTTTACACCATTCTTCCCACTAGATTCAATGTATAAACCATCGGCTACCACTCGTTCACAATTACGAAGATGTACTGACCAACCATTTGCCTCTATAACTTGAATATCACGCAGAGTTATGTTGGTACAGTTCTCCATGCTGATAGCTCCTGTAAAAGGAGGAACCTTTTTGTATTTAGTTCTATAGTCAGCAC
>JAEZKJ010000147.1 GCA_023415545.1 Bacteroidota bacterium | reverse complement strand
AACCAGTATATTGGCCGGATGAGCGTCCTGATGCCGTAAACAATGTGATGAAGATGATTTCAGAACATCGTTTTGATCTTATTGTTAATATTCCTAAGAATCATACTAAGCGTGAGTTGACTAATGGCTATCGTATTCGTCGTGGTGCTATTGATCATAATATTCCGCTTATTACAAATGCTCGTTTAGCTAGTGCCTTTATCGAAGCATTCTGCACTATGAAGATAGAAGATATTCAGATTAAGAGCTGGCAAGAATATAAATAAGAATATTTTTTGGTACCTTAACAATATGGTACATACATAATATTAACTGCCATTGATACAATTTGTATCAATGGCAGTTTTTTTATCTATCATTTGAATCAGATAATTGAATATTTGAGATATCATATACTATAATATGAATATTTCAAATAGTATTTTCAATCTATTATTTTTCTGCTGTTTTTCTTAATTCACTTTTAATAATCTAAGCATAGTTTCTATAAATACTCTATAAAATTAATATTCAACGATCAAAATATAAATATCGTTATACTTTTGATAACGACCTATCAAAATAACAAACTGAAATTAAATTAGTGTTTTATGTTGAATTTTATCATAATACACAGCTTAGATCATTAATTCTGTAAGCATTTTCTTTATTATCATATCTTTTATAACGAAGATCGATCTATTAGTGCAATCATAATGAAATAATTATTTACGTTTGTATTACATTATGAAATATAATATCATCATATCTTAAAATTATGATATAAAATATGGCACTCAAGAAACAAAATGTTCTTTATAATTCTTCTTACGAGCATGATTCATGCGGTGTAGGTATGGTTATTAATATTCATGGTAATAAATCGCATGAATTAGTCGATTCTGCTTTAAAAGTTTTAGAGAACATGAAACACCGTGGAGCAGAAGGTGCAGATAGTAAAACCGGAGACGGAGCAGGAATTATGATTCAAATACCTCATGAATTCATCCTTCTACAAGGAATTCCTGTCCCAGAAAAAGGGAAATATGGAACAGGTTTAATATTCTTTCCTAAAGAAGAAAAAGAACAAAAATCAATATTAAATATAATAATAGAGGAAATTGAAAATGAAGGTCTAATTCTTTTGCATCTTCGCAATGTACCAACAAATCCTACTTGCCTTGGCAAAGAGGCTTTAGAGAGTGAACCGGACATTAAACAAATTTTCATAACAGGAGTATCGGATATAAATAAGTTCGAGCAAAAGCTTTATATAATAAGAAAGAAAATAGAAAACAGAGTTAAAAATAAAGAGTTCTATATAGTCTCACTATCTAACAAGAATGTAGTGTATAAAGGTATGCTATCATCTTTGCAAGTGAGAGAATACTATCCTGATCTTACAAATCACTATTTTACAAGTGGAATCGCATTAGTACATTCAAGATTTAGTACAAATACATTTCCAACATGGAGTTTGGCGCAACCATTTCGTTTACTTGCTCACAATGGAGAGATAAATACTATTCGAGGGAATAGAGGTTGGATGAAAGCAAGAGAAAGCGTTTTATCATCACAGTCTCTTGGAGAAATAAATAATATACGTCCAATTATTCAGTATGGGATGAGTGATAGTGCTTCATTAGATAATGTACTTGAGTTTTTAGTGATGTCAGGAGTTTCTTTACCACATGCAATGGCAATGCTTGTACCAGAATCATTTAATGATAAAAATCCTATAAGCGAAGAATTAAAAGCATTCTACGAATATCACTCTATTCTAATGGAACCATGGGACGGACCGGCAGCAATCCTTTTCAGTGATGGTAGGTATGCAGGAGGTATGCTAGATAGGAATGGATTACGTCCGGCACGCTATTATATAACTAATAATGATATGATGGTTGTTGCAAGTGAAGTTGGAGTGATGAATTTTGAATCGACTGATATAAAAGAAAAGGGAAGATTACAACCTGGTAAAATATTAATGATTGATACTGAAAAAGGGGAAATTTATTATGATGGTGAGATAAAAGAGCGACTTGCTAGTGAGAAATCTTATAAAAATTGGTTGTCTACCAACCGTATTGAACTTAATAATCTTAAAAGTGGACGAATTATTGACAATACTATAGAGCAGTATGATAGTATGCTACGTACATTTGGATATACACGTGAAGATATTGAAGTAATTATTACGCCAATGTGCAATAATGGTGCCGAACCTTTAGCATCTATGGGTAATGATACCCCTCTTGCAATATTTAATAACGAGCCTCAAAGTTTATTTAACTATTTCCGACAACAATTTGCTCAAGTAACTAATCCTCCTATTGATCCTATTCGCGAAGAATTAGTTATGTCACTTACTGAATATATTGGTGCAGTGGGACTGGATATTCTTACTCCAAGTCCTGAACATTGTAAAATGGTACGTTTACAACACCCTATATTAAATAATACAGAACTGGATATTTTATGTAATATTAGGTACAAAGGATTTAAAACAGAAAAGATTGCTATTGTTTTTGATATAAAAAAAGGAGAAAAAGGATTACAAGAGGCTATATTAAGTATATGCAAGAAGGCAGAAGAGTCTGTAATAAATGGTACTAATTATATTATTCTTTCTGATAGGTATGTTGATAAAGAACATGCTGCTATACCCTCTCTTCTTGCTGTCAGCGCAGTACATCACCATCTCATTTCAGTTCAGAAACGAGTTCAGACAGCACTGATTGTAGAAAGTGGAGAGATACGTGAAGTAATGCATGCTGCACTTCTTTTAGGTTATGGAGCTAGTGCTATTAACCCATATATGGCATTTGCAATAATAAATGATTTAGTAAATAATGGTGAAATTCAGATGAATTATGAAACGGCAGAAAAAAATTATATTAAAGCAATATGTAAGGGATTATTGAAGATAATGAGTAAAATGGGAATTTCAACAATACGTTCATATCGTGGAGCAAAAATATTTGAAGCTGTCGGATTAAGCGAAAAACTACTTAATACATTTTTTGGAACAGATAGTTCTTCAATTGGAGGTATTACACTGAATGAGATAGCAAAAGATGCCATAGATATGCATAATAATGGTTTTAATAATAATGAATTTGAAAAACTCCTTCCAAATATTGGTCAATTCTCATTCAGAAAAGATGGGATAAAACATGCATGGAATCCTGAAACAATATCTCTTCTTCAGCTTTCTACAAGAATTGGAAGTTACAAAAGATATAAAGAGTTTACTCAAAAAGTTGATCAAAAAGAGTCACCAATATTTTTAAGAGATTTTTTTATTCATAAAAAGAACCCAATACCTATAAATGAAGTAGAACCTATAGAAAATATTTTAAAACATTTTGTCACTGGAGCTATGTCATTCGGGGCTATAAGCAAAGAGGCCCATGAAGCTCTTGCTTTAGCAATGAATAAAATTGGAGCCAGAAGTAATACGGGTGAAGGAGGTGAAGATTCAGACAGAATAACTGATAAACATGATGGCATATCACTATGTAGCAAAACTAAACAGATTGCTTCAGGTCGTTTTGGTGTAACTACTGAATATTTAGTAAGTGCAGAAGAAATACAAATTAAAATTGCTCAAGGAGCAAAACCTGGTGAAGGAGGTCAGTTGCCCGGTTATAAGGTTGATAAAGTTATTGCAAAAACACGTCACTCTATACCTGGGATATCATTGATATCTCCCCCACCTCATCATGACATATACTCAATTGAGGATTTAGCGCAGCTAATTTTCGACCTTAAAAATGTAAACCCAAATGCTAAGATTAGTGTAAAATTAGTTGCTGAAAGTGGTGTTGGAACAATAGCCGCAGGGGTAGCCAAAGCAAAAGCAGATATTATTGTAATATCGGGAGCAGAAGGAGGAACTGGTGCTTCTCCTCTTTCTTCAATGAGATATGCAGGTATTTGTCCTGAAATAGGCCTTAGCGAAACACAACAGACTCTTGTTCTTAATGGGCTTCGTGGGAAAGTAAAATTGCAAGTCGATGGACAACTTAAAACTGGACGTGATATAATAAACATGGCACTATTAGGTGCTGATGAATTTGGATTTGGCACAACTGTATTAGTAGTTTTAGGATGTGTGCTAATGCGCAAATGTCATACTAATATGTGTCCTGTTGGAATTGCTACACAGGATAAAAAACTTCGTGAACATTTCATCGGACATTACGAATATATTGTAAACTACTTTACTTTCTTAGCACAAGAGGTTAGAGAGTATTTAGCCGATATGGGATTTAAAAAACTTGATGATATTATTGGACGTACTGATCTTATTGAAATAATCGATAGTAATAATAATTACAAATGGTCTTTACTTGATTTTAGTAAACTAATTGCTCAAATAGATAATAATAAAGTAATACATAATATTGCAACTCAGAATCATGATATTAATAATATAAAAGATATAGCAATTATTAATGCATGTAAAGATGCTATAGAGAAAAGCAAAGAGGTTTCTCTAGAATATACTATAGAAAATACTGATCGTTCTGTTGGAGCTATGCTTTCTGGAATAATTGCGAAGAAATATGGACAAAAAGGATTACCTGAAGAGACAATAAATATAAAGTTTAAAGGATCGGCTGGACAAAGTTTCGGCGCATTTTTAACAAAAGGTATTAGCTTTAAATTAGAAGGTGAAGCTAATGATTATTTAGGTAAAGGACTAAGTGGAGGAAAAATTTCGGTTATACCTCCTGTTAGAAGTGTTTTTAATGCTGAGAAAAATTGTATTGCAGGTAACACTATTCTTTATGGAGCAACAAGTGGAGAAGTATACATAAATGGATCTGTTGGTGAACGATTTGCTGTACGAAATTCGGGAGTTACTGCAGTAGTTGAGGGGGTTGGTGATCATTGTTGCGAATATATGACTGGTGGTAGAGTGGTTGTATTAGGCGAGACAGGAAGAAATTTTGCAGCAGGTATGAGTGGAGGTGTAGCTTACGTTTGGAATAAAAACCACAATTTTGACTATTTCTGCAACATGGAAATGGTTGAACTCTCACTTATTGAAGAGTCTAGTTATAGAAAAGAGTTACACGAACTAATTCGTCTACACTACCTATATACAGGTTCAAAGATAGCACGTATCATGCTAGATGACTGGAATTTATACATCGAGCAATTTATTCAAATCGTTCCTATTGAGTACAAAAAAGTACTTCAGGAGGAACAAGTAAGAAAACTTCAACAAAAAATAGCCGACGTACAACGCGACTATTAATTACTACTATTATTGTAATCAAAAAAAGGAAAATGTTATGGGAAATAATAAAGCTTTTCTTTCTATACCTAGACAAGAAGCTGGGTATAGGCCTGTGCACGAAAGAATAGCAGACTTTGGTGAGGTTGAACAAACTTTAAATTCTAGCGAAAGAAAACTTCAAGCATCGAGATGTATGGATTGTGGGGTTCCTTTTTGTCATTGGGCATGTCCGCTAGGAAACAAACAGCCCGAATTTCAGGATGCTCTATATAAAGGGAAATGGGAAGAAGCATATGATATTTTATCACAGACAAATGATTTCCCTGAATTTACAGGGCGAGTTTGTCCTGCTCTTTGTGAAAAAAGTTGTGTACTAAATCTTACGATGGATTCGCCCATTACAATAAGAGAGAATGAAGCTGCTATTATTGAAACTGCATTCCGAGAGGGATATGTTAAAGTCAAACAGATAAAAAGAATTGGTAAAAAAGTTGCTGTAATTGGTTCAGGACCAGCAGGTCTTGCTGTTGCTAACCAATTAAATAGAAAAGGATATGAAGTAACAATATTTGATAAGAGAGAAGCTGCAGGGGGATTATTAAGATATGGCATACCAAACTTTAAACTTCATAAACCTATTATTGATCGTCGTCTGAATATAATGAAAGATGAAGGAATTTTATTTATGCTAAATTGTGATATTGATATCAATAAACTTCCTTCAGGATTTGATGCATACTGTATATGTACAGGAACACCTATGGCAAGAGAATTAGATATTCAAGGAAGAGAGTTAAAAGGAATTCATTTAGCTCTTGATTTGCTTTCACAGCAAAACAAGATATTATCAAGATCAACTTTTTCAAAAAAGGAATTGATAAATGCTAAAGGCAAAAAAGTTATTGTTATTGGTGGCGGTGATACAGGAAGTGATTGTATTGGAACATGTAACCGACAAGGAGCTGCAAGTATTACCCAAATAGAGATAATGCCAAAACCTCCTATTAAAAATAATCCTTCAACACCATGGCCACAATGGCCTGTTGTTCTTAAAACGACAAGTAGTCATCAAGAGGGATGCCAAAGAAGATGGAGTTTGAAAACTAATAAATTTATTGGGAATAAAGGCAGTGTATGTGGTATTGAAGTTGAAGAAGTAGAATGGGTACATTCTGAAAGTGAAGAAAAAGTAAAAATGGTTCATACAGGTATAATAGAAGTTATTGAAGCTGATATGGTACTTTTAGCTATGGGATTTATTAAACCTGAACAACCCCAATTATCAGAAAATGTATTTTTTGCTGGCGATGCTGCTAGTGGAGCTACATTAGTAGTTTATGCTATTGCTTCAGGCAGATATATTTCTAAGGAAATAGATGAATATCTAAAAAAAAAACAGTAGGATACATTGATCGATAGTAATAAAGTGCACTTTGTGACATAATGAATTATAAAAAAAACAGCTAAAAGGAAAGTAACATGTGTGGAATAGCAGGAATATTTAATATAAAAGAGAAACCGGAGATTTTAAGAAAAAAAGTCTTGAAAATGTCTCAAAAACTTCGTCATCGTGGTCCGGACTGGAGTGGTATATATTGTGGAAAAAGTGCTATTCTTGCACATGAACGATTATCAATAGTTGATCCCAAGAGTGGAGGTCAGCCACTTTTTTCAACAGATAAAAAAATTGTACTTTCCATTAACGGAGAGATATACAATCACAGGGATATACGAAAAGAGTATAAAGATTTATACAAGTTTACAACAGAAAGTGATTGTGAAGTCATAATTCCTCTTTATAAAATGAAAGGTTTATCTTTTTTAGAAGAACTTAATGGTATTTTTGCTTTTGCTCTTTACGATGAAGAAATAGATGATTTTCTTATTGCCAGAGATCCAATAGGTGTTATTCCTCTCTATATTGGAAAAGATAAAGATGGTAAAATTTATTGCGCTAGTGAACTTAAAGCTTTGGAAGGTTTTTGCGAAGAATATGAACCATTTCTTCCAGGACATTATTATTTAGGTAGTGAAGGGAAAATGGTTAAATGGTATAGTAGGAAGTGGATGGATTATGATGCTGTAAAAAACAACAAAGGGACGGCAATAGATATACATGATGCACTAGTACAGTCAGTTAAACGCCAGCTTATGAGTGATGTTCCATATGGTGTATTACTATCAGGAGGTCTTGATAGTTCAGTTATTTCAGCAATTGCAAAAATTTATTCAGCAAAAAGAGTTGAGACAGACTCTCAAAATGATGCCTGGTGGCCACAACTACACTCTTTTGCTATTGGCTTGCAAAATTCTCCCGATTTAATAAAAGCTCGTGAAGTTGCAAATTATATAGGTACAATTCATCACGAGATAAATTACACTATTCAAGAAGGATTAGATGCTATAAGTGATGTTATTTACTATATAGAGACTTACGATGTAACTACAGTTCGTGCTTCTACTCCTATGTATTTATTAGCCAGAGTTATTAAAAGTATGGGTATTAAAATGGTTTTAAGTGGTGAGGGAGCAGATGAAGTGTTTGGAGGATATTTATATTTCCATAAAGCACCTAATGCAAAATCTTTTCACGAAGAGACAGTACGAAAACTTAGTAAACTATATATGTATGATTGTCTTAGAGCAAATAAATCTCTTTCTGCTTGGGGAGTTGAAGGACGTGTACCATTTCTTGATAAAGAATTTTTAGATGTTGCTATGAATATAAATCCTCAATCAAAGATGTGTCCGGGGAATATTATAGAGAAAAAAATAGTGAGAGAAGGATTTACCGATATGCTACCTGAATGTGTAGCATGGCGACAGAAAGAGCAATTTAGCGATGGAGTTGGATATAGTTGGATAGACACTTTAAAGAGATTTACCTCCGAGATAGTCACTGATGAACAGATGACAAAAGCTAAAGAGAGATTTCCTATAAATAGCCCTTTGAACAAAGAAGAATACTACTACAGAAGCATCTTTGAAGAGCATTTTCCTAGTGAAAGTGCAGCAAAAAGCGTTCCTAGCGTACCAAGTGTAGCTTGTTCTACAGCTGAAGCGCTTGCATGGGACTGCTCATTCAAAAATTTAAATGATCCAAGTGGTAGAGCTGTTAAGGGCATTCATGAAGTGGCATATCAATAAATTTATTTAATTCATTTTTTATCCATTATTATATATACTTTTCGTGAATGAGGATACATAATAAAAACAGAAGGTGGTAAATCTATTTTATTACCTTCTGTTTTTACATAAATTAGATAAAATATATATATTTGCTGAGAATATTTATCATAGATAGTTATTATAATAGTTATAATACATTCTGCCGAAATAGCTCAGTTGGTAGAGCAATTCTTTCGTAAAGAATAGGTCCCGGGTTCGAGTCCCGATTTCGGCTCATAATTCTCCCTTTTCAAGTGCTTTATTTTCAAGCAGATACAAAACTCTTGTTTCCATTTTTCTTATTGTTAAAAAGTTTTGAATTATTGTTTGTACACACCCATTTGTACCAAAGTGTATCTAAAAGTGTGTACCTAAAATATGTTAATTATTTATTATATTTTCATTTATAAAGAGAAGAGTCTATATTAGATACAAAAGTCGATATGGTTTGTAGGGACTAATTAATATACTCCTAAAAACTTCATTTCACTATTAACAAACATATAGAAATTGGTTCTTTTTATTAAAGTATTATAAACTATATTTGCATCCACAAAACATAACATAAAATGAGTAAAAGAGAAATAACGGTTCAAATCTATTTAAAATTATAATTTTCGTAATTGCTATAGGCATTTTTGGCGTAAAGTATTTAAATGAAAGTTTTAGTAATTCAGATAATGTTATCAATAATCAAGCAAAAGATAATATTATTGAAAACGATAAATTATCTTCTAATGTTGTTGATTCTGCTGATGGAACTTATGATAATTCTAATTATGAAGTCAATAACACAAATGATAACAATAAACATGATGCTCATAACGCCAATAATAAAAATGAAGATAGAGCAAATCGTTCACTTTCCAGTGATTACCATATTCCTGAATATAATAGCAATAGAGGTGGCCAGATAATAGTTCATAAAGGATTTACTCTTTATTATGATGCCGACTACAAAACTCCATCATGGGTGGGATGGCATCTTACAAATGAGGAGACTATGGGCTCAGAAAGTAGAACAGATAAGTTTTTGCCTGATCCTAATGTAATTGGAGCTAAAGCATACACTACCGACTATACAAGATCAGGTTATGATAGAGGGCATATGGCTCCTGCAGCTGATATGAAATGGGACAAAAAAGCAATGGCTGAATCATTTTACATGACTAATATTTGTCCACAGAACCCAAATCTAAACAGAGGCGATTGGAATGATTTAGAAGAGCTATCTAGAGATTTAGCTAAAAAATATGGTAGTTTATATATAACGTGTGGACCAATATACGACAATAAATACCCTAAGAGAATCGGGAATAATAAGGTAGCTGTACCGGATGCTTTTTATAAAGTTATTTTTATTGACCACAAAAGTTACACTAAAGCCTTTGGATTTATTTTTAATAATAAAGCTGGTAACAGACCTCTGAAAAATTATATTGTAACTGTAGATTCTATTGAAAAGAGGGTTGGAATAGACTTTATGCCAACTCTTGATAAAGCTATTCAAGATAAAATAGAGAGTGAAAAACACTCTTTAATACCTCAATAATAATGTGTGATTACATAATGATGTACTTAAAATTGAAATCTAAAAACATTCGATGATAATAGGTCAAAGTTATTTTCACAAAGAAATATTCCAGATAAGTATTAAAAGAAAAATTATAATTCGTACAAAAAGAATTGAATCCCAAAGTTGTAGAATGCTATAATGAAAGACTTTTGAGACTTAAGAAGTCGGAGTTGCTATATTTTTTAGAAATTGTGACATTATAAATTAGTTTGCAAAGGGAGTAATGAAGTATATACGCTTATTTAAAAAGATAGAATTAAATTAAAGATTAATAGAAAAAGCTCGGTACAATACCGAGCTTTTTTCAAATCTTAATCTGCCTCATAATATGAATTAAACCATCAAACTTTTTGGATTCATATTAAATAACTTTGGGATTCAATTCATATTATAATGACAATAATCGTTTATGAAGAGTGGATTTTAAGTCACTCATACCATAATATTAAAATTAATTTTACTCTAGAGTCAAAGTAACGATAGATTTTGCAGGAAGTGAAACATTAAGGTTACCCTTAACAATCTTTGCACCCTTAAATGGTTTAATATTTACAACCTCTTTCTTATCAAAATCATTATAATCAGCTATATTCTTTGAAGTAAGAATTTCGCCACTTACCTTGCTTACTTTCAATCCACCAAGATTTACTTGAATATCTTCCGACTTGTCAAGGCTTACATTAGATATAGAGATATGAACTACACCATTTTTATCTTTTGAAGCTGTTGAACTAATCATTGGAAATACTCTACCATCTCTTGCTGTCATCTTTTCACAAGTTATATCCATAGGTAAGAATGTAGCATCTTGATGCACATTATACATTTTGAAGACATAATATGTTGGAGTCAAAACCATTTTGTCTTCCTTAGTAAGAATCATTGATTGAAGCACATTAGCTACTTGAGCAATATTAGCCATTTTTACTCTATCTGCATATTTATGGAATACGTCAAGTGATAATGATGCAACAAAAGCATCTCTTAATGTGTTTTGCTGATAAAGATGGCCTGGATTTGTTCCTGGTTCACAATCCCACCAAGTTCCCCATTCATCTACCAATAGGTCAACCTGTTTTTTGGGATCATATTTATCCATTATCTCAATGTGCTTTTTAATTACAGGTTCTATTTCAAGACATTTCCCAATAGTCCAGTAATAATCTTCATCATTGAATTTTGTTGCAGAACCTTTACTTCCATCCCAACCAAGAACGGTATAGTAG
>JAEZKJ010000140.1 GCA_023415545.1 Bacteroidota bacterium | reverse complement strand
CGATAAAAAAACTCCTTTTTTCCATGCTGTATGGCATCTCTTTGTTTTAGGAGGAACACTATCACATCTTGCTGTAGTTTGGCTGATATTATAAATAATACTACAACTTATATCTGTTAACTACTTTAAATCATTTTCTTACATTTAATTAAGAGTATTCCATATTAGAAATATTTTGGAATTATATCACTCTATATTATAGAAATAAGAGATTTCTTTGTTAATCTCGTGAATAATTTTTTAGATTTGTTATATCTAATCATAAACTAAAAGTCTTAACGTAAACCTTTATATAGATATGAAACAAATCTTCTCTTTATCTCTTCTAATAACACTATTGGTATGTTCATCAATCTCTATAAATGCACAAAATTTTGAACTAACAAAATCAGGTTACTTCAAAAATAGAGGTGTTGATGTAATGGCTTTTGATGATATTTATCCTGAGGGTCATCAAGGTGGAGTCAGTATTATAATGAATGGACATAGAGTTGCAACTAATGGAGATATCCGTATTGAAGCAACTCCCGGACAGTGGCAACCAGTACCAAAACAGTTAAGTAGAACATTAGATTCAAATAGTATCACTGCTACTCTATGTTATCCTGATTCCGCAAGACATCTCACCGGGTTTAATCCGATGATATATCCAGACCTGAATCTTAAATATAGTGTTAGAAGTGAGAGCAAAGGTGATTATATTTTAGTAACTGTTGACTTGGACAAACCTATTCCTTATGAGTTTTTAGGAAAAGTTGGCTTTAATATTGAGTTCTTCCCGGGATCACTATTTGGAAAACCTTGGATTATGGATGATAAGACCGGTATATATCCACAACAACCTAATGCTCATTTGGCAACTACATCACCCAATATACTCCATACAGGAAACTACCATAATGGGAAAGCTCCATTGGCAGATATTAATAATTTGATAGGTAAAGGCTACTCTCCTATAGTTGCCGATGATGTCATTGCTGAACCATATGCTAAAGGTAAAAAGTTTACATCTCGTCCAGATGATCCATATAGCAAACTTACTATAGAGTCACTTACCGGTGACTTGAAGTTATACGATGGTAGAATGAATCATAATAATGGATGGTTTGTATTAAGAAGTGAGATCAAACCCGGCGTTACAAAAAGTGCAATCCAATGGATTATCCGTCCAAATGTTGTAAGCGACTGGACATATAAACCTGTTGTTCAGACATCACAGATAGGTTATCATCCTAATCAGGATAAGGTTGCTGTAATCGAGAAAGATAGTCGTGACACGATTATAGGTCAAGCTCAACTGATACGCATAGATTCAGATAAAGAGAGTGTTGTAAAAACAATTACTCCACAGAGCTGGGGTAATTTTTTGAGATACAACTATCTCAAAGCTGACTTCTCGGATATTAAAACTCCGGGACTGTATAGAGTAAAATATGGTGAATCGGTCTCTCCTATTTTCCGAGTTGCAAATGATATATACGACCGAGGAGTTTGGCAACCTGTTATTGAATACTTCCTTCCTGTACAGATGTGTCATATGCGTGTTAATGAAAAGTATAGAGTTTGGCATGACTTCTGTCATATGGATGATGCACGAATGGCTCCTGCTCATAATCACATAGATGGGTATGATCAGAAAGAGGGTCTTTCTAAATACCAAGCTTTTGAAGAGGTGCCTGGAGTAAATGTTGGAGGCTGGCATGATGCCGGTGACTTTGATCTTCGAGTAGAGTCACAAGCAGGTGAAACATATATTTTATCATTAGCTTATGAAGAGTTTAAACCGGAAATAGATGCAACTTTAATAGACCAAGTTAATCACGTAACAGAGATTCATCAACCTGATGGGAAAAATGATATTTTACAACAAATTGAACACGGTGCATTAAGTGTAGTTAATGGATATTTATCACTTGGACGTCTTTATCGAGGTATAATATGTAATAGTTTACGTCAATATGTCATGTTGGGTGATGCATCGGCAATGACTGATGGAAAGATAGGAAATGATGATGATAGATGGGTTTTTACAGAAGATAACCCCTATCGTGAACTTACTACTGCTGCAAATCTTGCTGCTACATCCAGAACGTTGAAAGGATATAATGACACATTGAGTGTGCACTGTTTAAATATAGCAAAAATAATATTTAATAAAACAGCAACAAATCCATTCACTATGCTTGCTAAAGTTCAAGCAGCCACTGAACTCTATTTAGCAACCGGAGATATTAGATATCTAAACTTTATATTAGATAACCAAAATCTTATCCTTAACCAGATTGAGCGAACAGGATGGTATATGGCAAGAGTAGAAAAGAAGATATCCGCTATGAAAGATAGTAGAGCTAAATCTTTTTCAAAAGCTTTTAGAGATGCTATAACACAAGCCAAAGAATCATTGGACAAACGAGTTGCTGAAACTCCTTATGGAGTACCTTATAGACCATATATATGGGGTGCAGGATGGGATATTCAAGCTTTTGGTTTCCAACACTATTTTCTTGCATCTGCCTATCCCGAAATATTTTCCAATGCACCTATTTATAATGCTTTAAATTTTATTCTTGGATGTCATCCTGGATCTAATCAAACTTCATTTGCTTCGGGAGTTGGAGCTGATTCAGCAACTGTAGGGTATGGTTTGAATCGTGCTGACTGGTCATATATACCTGGAGGAGTTATTTCGGGAACGGCGCTGATAAAACCTGATTTCCCAGAACTACTTAGATTTCCATTCCTATGGCAACAAACTGAGTATGTTTTGGGAGGAGGTTCTTCACACTACATGTTCCTAGTTCTTGCGGCACAGAAACTTTCAGGTTTAGAAAATAAGTAATGATATTATTATAAAAGCTTAATCTGTAATAAAGTGTTCAATCAAAAAAAATACCAAAGTATATAGAGTAAAATTATCGGTAGCAAAACTCAATAAATGTGAAATGAAGATTGGTGCGATAACTCGTATAAATGTAATAAAGTAGCTTTAAAGATGTCATATCATAAAAAACATCACTCAGTTTGAAATAATTTTTTCAAACTAAGTGATGTGAAGTAGTATATAAATAGTATGATATAAATATTAAATTGAACTATATCTGTAATAAAATAAAGCGTTTAAAAAATAACTATTAATTCTTTAGATAGTTCATAATATTTCCACTAATCTGCAAAAGCGAAATCTCACACATTTTAGTATTATATTCAGCCGAAAGTATCCTCTCCTCAGCATCAAGCAAGCTCTTTTGTGCTTCACGCATCTCAAAACCTGAAAGGTCACCTAATAGATAACGTTCATGAGCTATATCATAGTTCTCCTGTGCAGCAACAACATTTTGTCGTTCTAGGTTCAATACCTCTATATTATTTTGATAAGCTTGCCATAAATTATTGAAGTTCGCACGAATAGAGAGTTCTACATCTTCACGTGCAAGTTTACGAGATTCAATATTCAAACGAGCATTTTTTCTATCAGCCGAACGTTTTCCATCGAATATATTAAAACCGATTGTTACACCTGTACTCAGTCCCCAATTATCAAGACTTTTGTTTGCCGCAACCTCGTACTTATATTTATTTAATGTATATCCGGCATTCAATTTGATGTAAGGATAGTTACGCGATAATACCTTCTTTAAATCAAGTTGAGCCATAGCTGAATTTTGCTCTGATTTTAAAAGCTCTGTATTGTTACTCAACATACTGCTTTCGAGAGTTGAGTAGTTAAGCATTTCATTAACATCAATAATAGAATCAGGAATATTAATTTTTTCATTAACATTATCATTCGCCATCAACTCATTAAGACGAATTAT
>JAEZKJ010000036.1 GCA_023415545.1 Bacteroidota bacterium | reverse complement strand
CGAGTGGTTTTTATAAAAATTAGAGTGCTTAAAAGGTTTAAACATATAACCTTTAAGAACAATAAATTCTATTTGTTTGTATACCTAATAAGGAACAGATTTATATTACTTGTATACATAATCAGGAAGTGATAAATTATCTGTATATAAAATCAGTTAGTAAAGGAAATAACGTGTATAGTGTTTTAAGGTATAGTCAAATCAATGTTTGGTTTATAATTACAGCGCTGTGAAATATCCGTTTCACACTGTGAAACAGATATTTCACAGTGATAATTAGGAAAATGTTCAAAGACTTTTTACATTATATATATGATGATTTGAAGTTTATATCATATGAAACCATATATGTTTAATAGCATTTCATATTATGGTGTTTTGAAACAAAGAAATGCATATATTTGTAAATAAACATAAACAAAATGCCTATGTAAATAACTCGACAAAAGACATAAATAAAAAGTGTTAGCTTTATTCTTGTTCTCGAAATTAGTCAAATATTTTTAACTCCAAGAGTAATAGTAAATAGACACTCACAATATAGTATTAAGTTTTATTTGTATATAGTAATATAGTGTTTTTTTGATTTCTCGAGAACGTAGACAAAGTATTTAGTCCACGTTTTTTATTGTCTACCCTCCAACTAATTATACCGGACTATTTAAAAATAAGGAACTCCATTAAATTATGTTGTGATGATTTAATTTTTTTATTTGAGCACTTTATCACCTTATGAAAATAGAGAGATATTATAATTGATTTCTCAGCATAATATTCAAATAAAAAACATAAAGCACACAAAAGGAATGTTTCTATTAATCAAAATTATTAGTAAGGGAATTCATTGATTTCCCAAAGTTCATTAATTTAAAAAGAGAATATTATGAAATCAGGACTTAAGTTAAGAGAAGGAGAAAATGTTATTGTAGAATTAGAAGCTGAACTATGGGCTACAAGTTCAAATCCAATAGCACGATTTATAGGAGAAATAATCAGAATAATAAATTTAATTTTAGGTACAAAAAAATATGGATATTTGGTTATTACAGACCAAAGAGTAGTTGAAGTTATGGACACAAAAGCATGTTGGTTTTTTGACATGTTTAAGCAAATAAAATACGTTTTACCATCAAGTGTAAAAGAGGTTGGATACATAAAGGAAAGTACATTTTTATGCTTCTGTAAAGCATATCATTTGTATTACGACTCACACACACAAAGAACATCTATCCTTTTAAAAGGTGCTGATGAGATTGAAGCGCAAAAAATTGTCGATGCATTCTTTAATACTATTTCTAAAGCGAATGCTACTGTAAATGACTAAGAAGACAATTTCAACTTTAAGTCGATATTTATATTTAAATTTTTATGGAATTCTTTTATTAATTGCAACAGTTGTATTCCTTATATTATCAATTTATTCATATAACAACTGCAGCATATATATAGTAATTCCATTAGTTATACTCTTTTTTATATGCCTAAAGGGAGGTCTTACGATTATAACTTCATGGGAGGACAAAAAGCGTAAATATGCAATATTGATGAAACGTAATGAAGTAGAGTTTAGACCTGATACCTTTTCTGAATATATGGAGGCACCTTGTGGACGATTATTGACAAAAATTGTTCTTAAAGATTTGAATAGGATTAATAGCTACAAAGAACTTAAAATTTACAGAAAGTCATTATGCTCACTTATTAAAAAAGGATATAAGCCTACAAAAATAACAATATATAAACGTCGATTTGAATAGTTAGTTATAAGTTATTGAACCAGGTTTAAGCAATTTATAACAAATATTTTACGTATAAAGCTACCTTAAATTTAAGGTAGCTTTTTTATATAACTATTTTAAATTCATCCAAGTAATGATAGGATTATGATCGGAAGAGCCAAAAGAATCGTTTGAAAAATATGTAGCATAGTCATATCTATATGCTATTGGCTCGGAAGCATTAATATCCCATGCAGTGGCATGAACTACCTGAGAAGAGAGAGTTGATGAAGAGAGAGAGTGATCAATATATCCTACTTCACCCTTATAGGAATAACTCCATCCGTTAGGGCTATATTTTTTTAATTGGTTCTCGTATCCTGCAGATGTGTATACCTTTATAGGGTCTTCCATTGAGTAAGAATTCAAATCGCCTAACACTAAAACATCTTGATCGCCATAATAAGTTTTTAAACTATTGAATGTCTCCACACACTCACGAGCTTCAGATACACGGCGAGAATTGAATTGTGATTGTCCATCATTTTTATCTACATTATCTCCATAAGCATTATCACCCGATTTCGATTTAAGGTGGCTCATAGTGATAATTACTTTAGCTCCATTTGAGTTTAATTGAAAACATTGAACTGCGTAACGGTTGTAAAGATTATCGAAACTATAACTTTTAAAATTTTTATGAGGTGTGACACTCTTTTTATTATAAATGAACATACAAGTTTGTTGATAATTATCAGTATCACCTTTTTTATGTAGTTCTGAATATCTATCTTCACCTACCGATTCATTCATAGCTTTACATAAATAATCGATAGTGAAATCACCTTTTCCTACTTCACAAAGTGCATAAACATCGGCTGATGCTTGAAGTAATGCAGACAAAATTTTCGCGTGATGACGCTTGGATTTTGCATCATTTAAATTACCATACATATAGTAATTTTCAAGATTAAAACTCATCACCTTTAAATTGTGTTCGTTAACGGTAGGTACAGTATAACGTGAATTATACTCTATTTTTGGTGTTTGTGTTAGTGTTAATGTATATCCATCGTAACCATATGATATTACTCCCCTAACCTCGCTGAATTTAGTTCCGATACGTAATGTTTTATCTTTATCTAAAAGTGAATAATTTGATTTTACAATAACTCTATCTTTTAAATGTTTATTTGTCCATTTGGGATATTCAGTTGTAGATGCACTGTTTACATCGGTAAACCATCGTTGTATTTCGGAAGAAAGAACTACGTCACCTGATAGTTTGGAACCATTAAATGTTTGAATTACATATAGAGGGTTAGATATGATAACTTCCTTTCCATTTATAGATTCTAAAAGAGTAGATGTAAAATCATCCGGGAAAATATATGAATTATTTTCTTCGATAGGTGGAATTGGCTCATTAATATCATCTATTCCTTTATAACAAGAGGTGAATGTAAGAGCAATAAACAAGAGATATATAAACTTCATTTGAACTATTTTAAAACAAAAATAACCGTTTCAATTCAATATTGAAACGGTTATTAATTATAATATTTGATTAATTTACAGGCGTTGGTTTACCTTGTAACACAAATTCACCGTTACCCTTTCCTTTAAATCTGTACATATAAGGAATTGTTTCCAAGCCATCGTAAATTTTAGCTGTTATATTATAGTAACAATCCACGCCACCCATTTGTGCAGGAGCAGAAGCATATAAATTAGCCAAAATCATTTCTATACCTTCTACAACCATAGAAAGTAAATATTCTTTAGCTGCAGTATCATCAGCAGGAATTTTATTGTCAGGGTCATTTGAACGACGTTTTGACAACTGGATATTGAAGTTTTGATAATATGAACTTCCACCAAACCAATACTCTGAGTTACCATATTTTTGGTCCATATATCCGGCATCTTTATTACTCTTCACCCAATTTTCAAGAATTAAATAATCGGTTGAAACTAAAGATTTTGTAACTGTTGGGTCAAACATCCATCCGTTAGTACCACAAACAAAATTAATTTTTGTCTTAGTTTCAATGTTATTATTCAATACCCATACGCCGGAAGTTAGAATATATTCATCAACCTTGATGCTAGTAACTTTTGATGTATCATAATATTTATACATTACAGCTTTTGATTCACCCTCTTGAGCATATGGGAATTTCTGTGCAAGGAACTTAGGCAGATAATCAGCTGGTTCAGCAGTGTTGCTGAAGTTGTCATATTTACCAGTTTCACTTCCCATAGCATCGTAATCCTCAGGAGCAATAACTACCAACGACGCATCACTATTTAAATTCCATTTGGTTCCATTGAATTTATAAAGAGCACTGCATGGTTTCTCGTTTGTTGGTGAAAGTACTGAAGATGAAACTGAGACATTATCTATACGTAAAGTTGTAGTCTTAACATCTGGGATACCAGTATAGTGAAATGCGATATAAATAGTTTTACCTTTATAAGATGCCAAAGAAATTTTACCAACATTTACTATATCTGCATGTCCCTTTGCATCAACTTCTGGATATGTGAACTTATCTTTTATACTTGTCCATTTAGAAGGGTCAATATTATCTTCTCCATTATAACTATCAGATATTAAAACATCAAAGCAATCACCCTTATAAAAACGAAAACCTAAATCAAAAGTAAATGTAGCGCTTTCAGAATCTATTGAAAGTGCAGGAGAAATAAGCCAAGAATCTACATCTGAAGGTGCTTGATGAGCTGTTATTTCAGCAAATAAATTATTATAATTATTGCCATACCATTTCTTTGAACTTGTAACATCAATATTTTTCCAACCATCAAGAGCAATATCCTGATATGAACCTACAGTTTCGAAATCCTGCTTTAAAAACTCTTTACCTGAATATTCAGGCTCTTTAGAATCATATTTATAATCTACCAATACTAAGTCACCATCAGCTGCTTCAGCGTACTGTTCAAGTAGAAAAGCTGGGATAACAGTTTCAGGAGAATGAGCAGGAG
>JAEZKJ010000035.1 GCA_023415545.1 Bacteroidota bacterium | reverse complement strand
CTATCTTTTGCACTCTCTGGTTGGAAAAGAATCATTTTTGAAGCTTTATCTGAGCTCTTTTTATATTCATCATATCCACGTACAAGAGTATATCCAGCGTTTTTAGTCAATTTATAAAGATCGGTATAACTTTTATCCTTCATCTTTTTGTTGAAGGGATCAAGGAAGTCAGAGCCTGCATAAAAATCAAAGTTCGCAGCAATAAGATCTAATCCCATATCATAATAGCTGCTTCTAGAGCCTTGGTGCCCATAAAAAGCTGCCGGTGTAGCATGATCAACACTAACACTTGAAGTTATTCCTACTGCTTTACCCTTATTTTTCGCTAATGTAGCAATACTATTTACCGGAGTTGTTAAGTCTTTTTTAACTCCAATAGCACCATTTTTCGTTTTATTACCTGTTGCTAATGCAGTTCCTGCAGCAGCCGAATCTGTCACACCATTTGTAGCTGAAAATGTTGTGGCAGTAGTACAATATGGGAATTGTGTGAACAGCAGAGGAGTGACTCCTATTTCCCCTTTTAATTCAGAGTTGTACATTTCTGTACCCAAAACTTGATTTACTCCCATTCCATCGCCAATAAAGTAGAACACGTATTTAGCTTGTTGGCCAAAAGCAAAGGCAGTAAATAGAAATAGGAAGGTAAAAATAAATGTAATTTTTTTCATCTCTTTTCTTTTTATTGAATGATATATGCAAATATAAACTATTTTCCAAACTAATAATAAATAGTAATGTACCTCTTTTTATCTATAATATAGAATTGTTAATGCGTTTATCTAAATTTTTCTATTGGGTTTTAGTAATCGGTGACAATAGTGTAGTACTTTTGCACCCATGAATATAATACAATCTAAGCTAGCTTATTTCTTTAAGAAACAACAAACAGCGACAAAAACAAAATTAAGAGCTCTTGTTATTCCCATTTTTATTGAAACACTTTTAATAATGATGTTGGGAGTTGTTGACACTTTTATGCTAAGCCGTTTTTCGGATGATAGTGTTGCAGCAGTTGGTGTGGTCAATCAAATCATAATGTTCACCCTATTAGTTTTTGAAGTTATTAATATAGGTACATCAGTGTTATGTTCACAATATATTGGTGCTAGGCAGAATGATAAAGTTATTCAAGTTGTTGGCGTTTCGCTTATCCTTAATATAGTATTTGGCTTAGTAATTAGTTCCATTCTCTATTTTGCGGCCTCTCCAATTTTGTTTACTATGGGACTTAGAGATGAACTTCTGGATTTAGGAGTCAGTTATATGGAGATTGTAGGAGCTTTTGCTTTCTTCCAAGCTATATCTTTGACAATATCTGCATCCCTTAAAAGTGCTAATAAAGCTATCTATCCAATGATGGTTACAGTAGTAATAAATATATTGAATATAATAGGAAATTACACTTTGATATTTGGTAAGTTCGGATTTCCAAGTTTAGGAGTAGAGGGTGCAGCCATTTCAACCGCTTTTGCAAGAGGTGTTGCAATGATAATTCTCTTTGTAATTCTATTAAAAAAACACATTCCAAGTTTCCCAAAAGAATATTTTAAGCCATTTCCTTTTTCGCAACTTAAAAATCTACTTAAAGTAGGAGTTCCTTCTGCTGGTGAAAACATGTCATATAGCCTATCTCAAGTGGTTATTACTTTTTTTATTGCAATGATAGGAACACATGCATTGGCTACAAGAACATATGTAGTAAATGTTGTGATGTTTGTATACCTCTTTACTATCGCAATGGCTCAAGGTGGTGCAATATGTATTGGCCAGTTTGTTGGGATGCAAAAAAATCATGCCGCCTTTATTCTTGGCAAATATGTGATGAGACTTTCTGTAACAGTATCATTGATATTGTCAATAATTTGGGCTTGTTCAAGTAAACTGATTTTTTCATGGCTAACTGATAATAAACAGATTATTACTATGGCAACCTTTATACTACTAATAGAGGTATTTTTAGAAATAGGACGAGCTATAAATATATATGCAACTAATGCACTTAGAGCAGCAGGTGATGTGTTATATCCTTTTTATGTAGGATTAATAGTTCAATGGAGTATAGCTGTTGGCTTATCATACTTTTTAGGTATCTATTTGGGTTTTGGGCTTGTTGGAATGTGGTGTGCTTTTGCTTTAGATGAAAATATAAGGGGGGTAATATTTGTTAAACGATGGAATAGTTTAAAGTGGTCGCAAAAAAGCTTTGTACAATAACTTAATTTCAACTAATTGATAGTGAGTTATAAAAAAAAGCGTTATTTTTGCGCTTTGATAAATATCTTAAATAACATTATGGAGCTCAATTTACTCACGGCAATATCACCTATTGATGGTAGATACTGGGGAAAAGCTAATGCTTTATCCAACTATTTTTCAGAATATGCACTCATAAAATATAGAGTGCAGGTAGAGATTGAATATTTCATTTCACTTTGTGAATTGCCTCTCCCACAGTTGAATGATTTTAATAAATCACTCTTTGAATCCCTTAGAGATATATACAGAAACTTTTCTGAAGCAGATGCTAATAGAATCAAAGAGATAGAAGGAGTAACAAATCATGATGTTAAAGCTGTTGAGTATTTTATTAAAGAGCAGTTTGATAAATTAGGTAATTTAGAAGAATACAAAGAGTTTATTCATTTTGGATTAACTTCTCAAGATATCAATAACACTTCAATCCCTCTTTCTATTAAAGAGGCTCTAGATAAAGTGTATTATCCGCAGATAGAGGAACTGATTTCCCAACTTAATAGTTATGCGCAGGAGTGGGACAATATCCCAATGTTGGCAAAGACTCATGGACAACCTGCTTCTCCTACGAAGTTAGGAAAAGAGATTATGGTGTTTGCTTATAGATTGCAGCGACAGCTAAATCTTTTAAAAGCATTACCTCTTACTGCTAAGTTTGGAGGAGCAACCGGTAATTATAATGCTCACAAAGTTGCTTATCCATCATACAATTGGAAAGATTTTGGTAATAAGTTTGTTAGTGACAAACTTGGTTTAGAAAGAGAAGAGTATACAACTCAAATCTCTAATTACGATAATCTTGGAGCAATTTTCGATACATTGACTCGTATCAATACTATTATGATTGATATGAACCGAGACTTC
Organism: Bacteroidota bacterium; assembly: GCA_023415545.1. Lineage (GTDB taxonomy): Bacteria > Bacteroidota > Bacteroidia > Bacteroidales > Bacteroidaceae > Phocaeicola. Next base: position 48,286 of record JAEZKJ010000035.1, on the reverse strand, counting down.
TGGCAATATATCTCTATGGAGTATTTCAAACAAAAAATTAAGGCCGGAGAGGTTGGCTCAAGTGCTATGCCTCACAAGGTTAATCCTATAGATTTTGAAAATGCAGAAGGAAATCTAGGAGTTGCTAATGCACTTTTACAACACTTATCAATAAAATTACCGATATCTAGATTGCAACGCGATTTGACTGACTCCACAGTATTGCGTAATGTAGGTGTTCCTTTTGGACATATAATAATAGCAATCCAAAGTTCTTTAAAAGGACTTAGAAAACTTTTATTGAATGAAGATGCTATATATATGGACTTAGACAATTGTTGGAGCGTTGTTGCAGAAGCAATTCAAACTATTTTGAGAAGAGAGGGATATCCACATCCATATGAAGCGTTAAAAGCATTAACTAGAACAAACAAAAAAATAACAAAAGAATCAATAAGTGAGTTTATAGAGACATTAAATGTCAGTGAAGAGGTAAAAAAAGAGCTAAGAGTTATATCTCCTCGCAACTATACTGGCGTTTAATTTGTTATAAAAATGATAGACTTAAGCCCGAGAGGGCGACTTTAATAATTTAATAATAGAATCATGAGTACAGAAAATGAAAACAGACCTGAAGGAACAGGTGGCAATGGAGAAAGACAGAATGTAAGCCGTGAAGGTGGTTATAGATCTTACAATAGATATAATAGTGATTCAAGCCAGCGTTCTTATCGTCCTCGTACTAATAGTTACAACCGTGAGGGTGGTGACAGACAGTATAGACCTTCTAACAATCGTTATAATAGTTACGGAACAAGTAGTGATCGCCCTCAGCGTCCTCGTTTTAATAGCAATGAGGATAATAATGGTGAGCAGAGAAGCTACCGTCCACGTACCAATAGTTATAACAGAGAGGAATCCGACCAACGTTCTTTCCGCCCAAGAACAAATAGTTACAACCGTGAAGGTGGCGAAAGACCGTATAATGGCGGTGAAAGATCCTATAATAGTGGTGAAAGATCGTATAATGGTGGCGAAAGATCGTATAACAGCCGTCCATCATATAATCGTTATGATAATAATACTGATCGTCAGCAGCGTCCGCGCCCTTATGGTCAGAACAATAGATATGATAATGCCGGAAGTGGTGTAGAGCGTCCACAAAGAGCTCGTTTTACTCCTGGTGGATACAATAATAACCAAGGTAGAGGAGGCCGTCAATACTCTAGCAATTACAATCCTAATGCTAAATATAGCATGAAGAAACAGATAGAGTATAGAGATATTCTTACTGATCCAAATGAACCAATCAGATTGAATAAATTCCTTGCTAATGCTGGTATATGCTCTCGTAGAGAAGCTGATGAATTTATTACTGCCGGTGTAATCTCTGTAAATGGTGAAATTGTAACCGAATTGGGTACAAAGATTAAACGTACTGATGAGGTTAAATTCCATGATGAGCCTGTTAAGATTGAGAAGAAAGTATATGTTCTTCTTAACAAACCAAAAGATTGTGTTACTACATCTGACGATCCACAAGAGAGAAAAACTGTAATGGATTTCGTTAAAGATGCTTGTAATGAGAGAATTTATCCTGTAGGACGTCTTGATAGAAATACCACAGGCGTACTTCTTCTTACAAATGATGGTGATCTTGCCTCTAAACTTACTCACCCTAAGTTTATGAAGAAGAAAATATATCATGTATATTGTGACAAAAATGTATCTAAAGCCGATCTTGAAAGAATTATGGAAGGTATCACTCTTGAAGATGGAGAGATACGTGCTGATGATATCAGCTACGCTTCTGATACTGATAAATCGCAAGTTGGTATTGAAATTCATTCAGGTAAAAACAGAATAGTTCGTCGTATATTCGAATCTTTAGGTTATAAAGTTATCAAACTCGATAGAGTATATTTCGCAGGTCTTACTAAAAAAGGACTTAGAAGAGGTGACTGGAGATACCTTACAGAACAAGAGGTGAATGTACTTCGTATGGGTTCATTTGAATAGAAATTTTATAAAATAAGGGACGGAATTAAATCTGTCCCTCATTACATTAATATAAAAAGACAAAACGATGGAGAAAATTAGTAGGACAAGAATTGTTGACATGTTGAAACGTCGTGATTTTGGCGCTGCTGTCAATGTTAAAGGATGGGTCCGTACTCGACGCGGCAGTAAACAAGTTAACTTTATTGCTCTTAATGATGGTTCTACGATAAATAATATTCAAATTGTTGTAGATTTACAGAACTTCGATGAAGAGCTTCTTAAGTTGATAACTACAGGAGCTTGTATAAGTGTTAATGGTATATTAACTGAATCGATAGGTTCAGGACAAGCTGCTGAAATTCATGCAAAAGAGATTGAAATTCTTGGTACATGCGATAATTCATATCCTTTGCAGAAAAAAGGACACTCAATGGAGTTCCTTCGTGAAATAGCACACTTGCGTCCTCGTACAAATACGTTTGGTGCTGTATTCCGTATTCGTCATAATATGGCTATAGCTATTCACCAATATTTCCATGAACGTGGATTTTATTATTTCCATACTCCAATTATCACTGCTTCCGATTGTGAAGGGGCTGGTCAGATGTTCCAGGTAACAACAAAGAACCTTTATGATTTAAAGAAAGATGAGAATGGATCAATAATCTACGATGATGACTTCTTTGGCAAACAAGCTAGTTTGACAGTTTCAGGTCAGCTAGAAGGTGAGTTGGCTGCAACTTCACTTGGCGCAATCTATACTTTTGGACCAACTTTCCGTGCTGAGAATTCAAATACTCCACGCCATTTGGCCGAGTTCTGGATGATAGAACCAGAAGTTGCTTTCAATGATATCGTTGATAACATGGATTTAGCTGAGGACTTCATCAAGTATTGTGTAAAATGGGCTTTAGATAACTGTGCAGATGATATCAAGTTCTTGAACGATATGTTCGATAAAGGTCTTATTGAACGTCTGCAAGGTGTATTGAAAGAGGAGTTTGTTCGTTTACCATATACTGAAGGTATAAAAATTTTAGAAGAGGCTGTAGCTAATGGTCGCAAGTTTGAGTTCCCAATATTCTGGGGCGCTGACTTAGCTTCTGAACATGAAAGATTCCTTGTTGAAGAGCACTTCAAACGTCCTGTTATTTTGACCGATTATCCAAAAGAGATTAAAGCATTCTATATGAAGCAGAATGAGGATGGAAAGACTGTTCGTGCTATGGATGTCCTTTTCCCAAAAATTGGTGAAATTATCGGTGGCTCTGAGCGTGAGGCTGATTATGATAAGTTAGTAGCTCGTGTTGAGGAGTTGGGTATCCCAATGAAAGATATGTGGTGGTATCTTGATACTCGTAAGTACGGATCATGCCCACATTCAGGTTTTGGTCTTGGCTTTGAAAGACTTCTTCTGTTTGTTACCGGTATGAGTAACATTCGTGATGTAATTCCATTCCCACGTACTCCAAAAAATGCTGAGTTCTAATTAATAATAGAATATTTTAAAGCCACCTAATAGGTGGCTTTTTTATTATATAGAGTAAATATGCACATAAGTAGAGAAAATGTGTTATTTTATCTGATTTTTATTACTCAATAATGATACTGATTGAAAATAATATATAACTTTGTGTGAATAATATAATATGTAAGATATATATGCCAAAGCTTTACATAATTGCGGGTTGTAATGGAGCTGGAAAGACAACAGCCTCATATACTGTTTTACCTGAAATTTTGAATTGCAAAGAGTTTGTCAATGCTGATGAGATTGCAAAAGGTTTATCCCCTTTTAATCCTTCAAGCGTGGCTATCGAAGCTGGAAGGTTGATGTTGAGGCGAATAACGGAACTTATGAATCTTGGAGTTACTTTTTCTGTTGAGACGACACTTTCTACTCGTTCATATATAAATCTTATAAAACAAGCACAGGCTTTGAATTACACAGTAAGCCTTATTTATTTTTGGTTGAATTCTCCTGAATTAGCGATAGAAAGAGTTAAACAGAGAGTAGCAAATGGTGGACACAATGTACCATCTCCTATAGTACGCCGTAGATATTATGCCGGCTTGTCCAATTTCTTCAACATATATATGTCATCTGTTGATTATTGGATGCTTGCTGATAATAGTATAACTCCTAGGGTTATTGTAGCCGATGCATTCAAAAAAGGTGGCCTTCCACATATTTACACTCCAGTGCTTTACAATTTAATTAAAAGTTATGTCGACTGAAGAAGAGTATAAAGAATTAAGTGCAAAATTGCGTTATGGCTTAGAATTAGCTGAGCAAAAACTTATAGAAGATACAGCAAAGCGTGATGGAACTTTATGTTATGGTCGTGCTGATGGAGAAGTAATACGTATCTCAGCGGTTGAAATATTGAAACTTCGCGAGAGCGTGAAGTATAAATTTGATTATGCAAATCTAAATTCATAACAACATTTCTTATAATAGATAAAAAGTTATCTTTTTTCTTCATATATACTCTTGATAGATTGCCCTCTATCAAGCTATTCAATTAAAAATCAGCTAAAATTTTCTTAATTTGTTTGACTTTTGTTGGAAAAGCAGTACCTTTGCAATCCGATTATTATAAAAAGTTTATAAAGTTTTAATTCTTAGCGTATTAAACTCCTTTGTCCGGGGAAGATTAGTTGCGCTGAGAGAAATTGTTTTTTAGTAGTTAACATTTAAAAAAAGAATTAAGAGTGGATACTTTAAGTTACAAGACCATTTCTGCAAACAAAGAGACAGCAACTAAAGAATGGGTTGTTGTTGATGCTACCGATCAGGTCGCTGGCCGTCTCGGTTCCATAGTTGCGAAACTGTTGAGAGGAAAGTACAAACCAAACTTTACCCCTCATGTTGACTGCGGTGATAATGTAATTGTTATCAATGCAGACAAAGTGAAATTTACAGGAAATAAGTGGAATGATAAAGTCTATTTGAGCTATACAGGTTATCCTGGTGGTCAAAGAGAAATTACTCCTGCACAATTAATGGCTAAGCCTAATGGTGAAGAAAAGCTAATTAAGAGAGTAGTAAAAGGTATGCTTCCTAAGAATCGTTTAGGAGCAAAATTGTTGAGCAATCTTTATGTTTATGCTGGTTCAGAACACAAGCATGAGGCTCAATCACCTAAAACAATTGATATTAACTTACTTAAATAATAAATATGGAAGTAGTAAATGCATTAGGTAGACGTAAACGCTCAATTGCTCGCGTATTCGTAAGCGAAGGTACAGGAAAGATTACTATCAACAAGAGAGACCTTGCACAGTACTTTCCATCAACTATTCTTCAGTATGTTGTAAAACAGCCTTTGACTAAGCTAGAAGTTGCTGAAAAATATGATATAAAAGTAAATCTTTGTGGTGGTGGTTTCACAGGTCAGTCACAAGCATTGCGTCTTGCTATCGCTCGTGCTCTAGTGAAAATCAATCCAGAAGATAAAAAAGCTTTGCGCGCTGAAGGTTTCATGACTCGCGACTCTCGTTCTGTAGAGCGTAAGAAACCAGGTAGACCAAAAGCTCGTCGTAGATTCCAGTTCAGTAAACGTTAATATCCGGTTTTACTGCGAACTGGCTAATAGGCGTTTAGTATCTAAACCAACGGGATTCTTTTTAATAGACTACTCGATGGTTGGTTGAGAGAAACAAAAAAGAAAGTAAACGAATAAAGAATAACAAAGATGTCAAGAACTAATTTTGATACATTATTGGAAGCCGGATGTCACTTCGGACACCTTAAAAGAAAGTGGAATCCAGCAATGGCTCCTTATATTTTCATGGAACGCAATGGTATTCATATCATTGACCTTCACAAAACTGTCGCTAAGATAGATGAAGCTGCTGAAGCTTTAAAACAAATTGCAAAATCAGGAAAGAAGATCCTTTTTGTTGCTACTAAAAAACAAGCAAAACAAGTTGTAGCTGACAAAGCTGCATCTGTAAATATGCCTTACGTTATCGAGCGTTGGCCAGGTGGTATGTTGACTAACTTCCCAACTATACGTAAAGCAATCAAGAAGATGGCTACTATCGATAAGTTAACAAACGATGGTACATATTCTAACCTTTCAAAAAGAGAAGTTCTACAAATTTCTCGTCAACGTGCTAAACTTGAGAAGAACCTTGGTTCTATTGCAGACCTAACTCGTCTTCCATCTGCACTTTTCATTATCGACGTGATGAAAGAAAACATTGCAGTTCGTGAGGCAAACCGTTTAGGTATTCCAGTATTTGCTATGGTTGATACAAACTCTGATCCAACAGATGTTGATTTTGTAATCCCAGCAAATGACGATGCAACAAAATCAATTGAGGTTATCCTTGATGCATGTTGCTCAGCTATCGCTGAAGGCTTAGAAGAGAGAAAAGCTGAAAAAGTAGATATGGAAGCTGCTGGCGAAAACGCTCCTAAAGCTGTTTCTAAGAAAAAAACTACTAAAGCTCGTTTGGATAAAGCAGAGGAAGCAGCTATCAATGCTGCAAAAGCTGCTGCATTCTTAAAAGACGAAGAAGCTTAATTATATTTTCTGAGAGCTGAGAGTGGAAGGTTGAGGATTACATATGCAATCCCTAACCCTCTATTCTCGGCTCTCAGCTGTTTTGAGACACTATTATTAACATTAAATTATAAGAATATTATGGCTGTTACTATGGCTGATATTACCAAGCTTCGTAAATTAAGCGGTGCTGGTATGATGGATTGTAAAAATGCTCTTGCAGAGACAGATGGAGATTTAGATAAAGCAATGGAGATCATTCGTAAGAAAGGTCAAGCTGTTGCTGCAAAACGTTCAGATCGTGATGCTTCTGAAGGTTGTGTACTTGCTAAATCTACTGGCAAAAAAGCTGCTATGATTGCATTGAAATGCGAAACAGATTTCGTTGCTAAGAATGCTGATTTTGTTGCTTTGACAAACGATATTCTTGATGCTGCTATTGCAAACAACTGCAAAACTCTTGAGGAAGTTAAAGCTTTACCTTTGGGTAATGGTACAGTAGCTGATGCTGTTGTTGATCGTAGCGGTATCACTGGTGAGAAAATGGAACTTGATGGTTTCAATGTTGTTGAAGGTGAATGTGTTTCTGTTTACAACCACCAAAACAAGAACCAACTTTGTACTATGGTAGCTTTCAATAAGGAAGTTAATGAAGCTATCGCTCATGAAATAGCAATGCAAATCGCAGCTATGAATCCTATAGCTATCGATGAGACTACTGTTCCTGCTTCTGTTGTTGAGGCTGAAAGACAAGTTGCTATTGAGAAAACTAAAGAAGAGCAAGTTAAGAAAGCTGTGGAAGCTGCTTTGAAAAAAGCTGGTTTCAACCTTTATATCGCTGAAAATGAAGAGCATATCAACGAAGGTATCATGAAAGGTACTATCACTGAAGCTCAGGCTCAAGAGATCCGTAATATTAAAGAGAGCGTAGCTGCTGAAAAAGCTGCTAACCTACCTGAACAGATGATTCAAAACATCGCTAATGGTCGTATCTCTAAATTCTTCAAAGAAGTATGTCTTGTAAACCAAGAGTACATCATGGATCCTAAGAAAACTGTTGCTGATGTATTGAAAGAGGCTGATGCTGACTTGAAGATTGTTGATTTCAAACGCTTCACTCTTCGCGCTGAGTAATTTTTATAAATAAGATATAATTAAAAAGTACGCTTTGATTCTCAAAGCGTACTTTTTTATATGATAATTTTTTATTCTAATTTTATTTCAGGAAATCCTTTCTTAATAATATCTATAGCTCTCTGGTAGTCATCCTCGCTTACCATTATCTGCTCTTGGAAATCGGGTATAAACCCATAAGCCGACGATAGATTTTCATTTCTAACGTAGTAGGGAATCTCTTCATCATCTAATATGCTTTTTAGTATTCCTAGTTGGTAACTGTTTTGCATCGGTGGTAACCTCTTTAGAATCATAATATTAATTATTGATTAATTGTATTATTTTTATATGCCCCTTTATATCTACTATATCTACCAAAAATCACTCTATTTTGTTTGAGTGTACCCCTCATTTTTCAACAATTCAATTACCCTTTGTTTAAATTCCCCTTGAATTATTATCTCACCATCTTTTGCTGAACCTCCAACACCACATTTTGTTTTCAACAGTTTTCCTAAATCTTTTAAATCATCATCACTGCCAATAAAACCGGTAATCAATGTTACAGTCTTTCCACCACGATTTTTTTTCTCGATTGAAACTCTAAGTCTTTGTTGCTTTTTATCCAACGTTTCAACCTCTTCTTCTTCTACTTTATTATATTTAAACTCAGGATTTGTAGAATAAACCACATTTAATCTATCTTTCCAATCATTATTCTTCATAACTCTTTCAATTTTTTTATAAATAATATCGATGGATATTAATGATAAAATCTCATCATTTCATAACCGAAAGTATGAATTATAAACCTTTTTACGAAATAAAAATGCGTTTATTTTAATATATAGTTTCCTTGAATAACTATTCAATATATTACAGTGAATTTACTATATTTACTAATATGTTAAATTGCGAAGAACAATAAAACAGAGTTTGTTTCTTAATAGTTTGATATATATATTTTCATAGCTCATATATTGTACTTAGAAATAAAAATGTATTTTTGCATAAAACAGATAGTTTTATCCCTAATTTATGGATGCAGATAAATTAAAAATGACAGAAAAAATACCGGAACCAACTTTGCGCAGGCTTCCTTGGTATCTCTCAAATGTAAAACTTATGAGAGATAAAGGAGAACAATTTGTCTCTTCAACTCAAATAAGTAAGGAGACAAATATAGATGCATCGCAAGTGGCGAAAGATCTTTCCTATATGAAAATATCTGGACGTACAAGAGTGGGTTATGAAATTAGTGAGTTAATTGATGAGTTGGAATCCTTTTTAGGTTTTACAAAAATGCATAGAGCGTATCTGTTCGGTGTTGGTAGTCTTGGCGGAGCTCTTCTTAGAGATTCCGGTCTTAATCATTTTGGTCTTGAAATTGTTGGGGCTTTCGATATTAACCCTGATAAAGTTGGTCAAAAGATTAATGGTATACCTATTTACCACTCCGATAAGTTTGAGGAGATGATGGCAAAAAACGATGTTAATATTGGTGTACTTACTGTACCCATAAATATTGCTCAAGAAATATCCGAGAAAATGGTTTCAGGAGGTATAAAAGCTATTTGGAACTTTACGCCTTTTCGTATACGTGTACCGGAAAATATTGTTGTGCAAAACACTTCGCTTTATGCTCATTTAGCAGTTATGTTTAATCGTCTTAATCTAAATCAAGACAACGAATAATGAAAATATTTGCAGTAGGAATGAATTATGAGGCTCATTGTCATGAGTTGCATGAAAATGAATCGCTTCCTAAGGAACCGGTAATATTTTTAAAACCTGATTCGGCATTGCTTAAAGATGGCAAGCCTTTTTTTATACCAGATTTTTCTTCTCAGATAGAGTATGAAACAGAACTCGTAGTAAGAATAAACAGGCTAGGTAAAAATATTGCACCACGTTTTGCTCATAGATATTATGATGCTATTACCGTAGGTATAGATTTTACAGCACGTGATATTCAAAATAGTTTACGCGCTGAGGGTAAACCTTGGGAATTAAGCAAAGGTTTCGATAATTCGGCTGTTATAGGCGAATTTATCTCTGTCGATGAGTTTAAAAATATTCAAGATATAGACTTTCATCTAGATATTAATGGGATGGAATTGCAGAGAGGTAATAGCCGTGATATGATTTTTAGTGTTGATGAAATTATTGCTTATATCAGCAAATTCTATACTTTGAAGATTGGTGACATTATCTATACAGGTACTCCGGTTGGCGTAGGTCCTGTAAATATAGATGATCATCTTGAGGGATATATTGAAGATAAAAAACTTTTAGATTTCTACGTACGATGAAAATAAGAGTAGGTTTTGGATATGATGTCCATAAACTTGTTGAAGGACGTGATTTGTGGATAGGAGGAATCAAACTTGAACACGAGATGGGGCTTTTGGGCCACTCGGATGCAGATGTACTAATTCATGCTATTTGTGATGCTCTTCTTGGAGCTGCGAATATGAGAGATATTGGATATCATTTCCCAGATACTTCTGCCTCTTTTGAAAATATTGATAGTAAAATTCTTCTTTCTAAAACTATAGAGCTTATTTCACAAAAAGGTTATACTGTTGGAAATATTGATGCGACAGTTTGTGCTGAACGACCTAAGCTAAATAAACATATCCCTGAAATGCAGTCTGTTCTTGCCAAAGTTATGGGTGTTGATGAGGATGATATATCTATTAAGGCCACAACTAGTGAAAAGCTTGGTTTTACAGGAAGAGAAGAGGGTATATCTGCTTATGCAACAGTATTAATTAATAAAATGTAAGAAACTACTTTTATTGAAAAATATATAAAAAGAGTGAGATGAAAATATTTATTCGTCTCACTCTTTTTAATGTTTCTAATTTATGTTTATATCCGCAAAACTTATAACTCAATAAACATTACTTATGCGTTTATTAATTTTGAAGTGATTGGAAATCATAGTGCATAGTTGATAAATACTATCCTAATACAATACCTAAAGATAGAAGCAATCCAAAAATAAGTATATTTCTAGCGCTTTTTCCTAGAACAATGTTTAACTCTTTACCTTTATTAATTCTAACCATCTCATTCCATGTAAGTACATGTGGTATCAAAAACAGTTGTGGAAGTAAAGCTGCCCAAAATAATCCTTTGAAAGCAAAACAAATGCATAATAAACTAGCTATTATTCCGGCTATCAAATAAAGCATTCTACCTGCCTTAGAACCTAATAATACTATTATTGTATGTTTACCATTTAGTCTGTCTTGATCTATATCCCGATAGTTATTAACAATTAGCAAAGTGTCTATTACTAATCCACAAGCCAATGAAGCTATAGTAACATCCGAAGTCCATGTATGCGACATCACATAGAAAGTACAGCCAACTGGAACAAATCCAAAAAATATAATTACCAATATATCTCCCCAGCCGTGATAAGCTAATGGATATGGACCTGCTGTATATAAAAAAGCGAAGATTATGCATAGTATTCCTATTGGTATCATCTCCAAACCACCATAAAATAGAAGAACTACTCCAATTAAACATGCTGTAACAGTTGTTAAAGCAATACCTTTTTTCATTGCATCTATTGATATCCACCCCTGTGCACAAGCTCTTTTTGGGCCTAATCTGTCCTCTCCATCCGACCCTTTAATGAAATCGAATAGGTCGTTTATAAAGTTAGCGTCTATCTGCATCAGGAAAGCAAAAAGAATGCATAATATGGAGGGTACAATATCGAAATAGCCATTTTGGTAAGCCAAGGAAGAACCTATTAGTACTGGGACTGCAGCTCCTGAAAGTGTTTTTGGTCGAGCTGCCAATAGCCAAGCTTTAGCTGAGTTTTTATTAATCTCTTTCATTCACCTATTGTTTATTATACAAAGATACATTGCTATAGTAATAAATTCAAAAAGTGCTGGTATTTAATTATTTTTGTTGTTATGATAATATCAAAGTTCAATATACTGTTCTCTTTAATAGTGGTTATAACTTTCGCCTCATGTGCAACTGCCACTTTTTCTAAATACAAAGGAGTAGGTAGAATTAAAAGGTATGACATATATAGTAAAAATCTACCCCAGGAGTTTAATGGATTTAAAATTGCTTTTGCTTCCGATTTTCATTACAAAAGTAAGCTAACGAATAAGCGGTTGATAAATGTGGTACGTGCTTTAAACTCTGTTTTACCCGATGTGGTTATTTTAGGTGGAGATTATCCGGGTAATAGTGTAGTAACCGATATGGATACTCTATTTTTCTACATCTCCAAGGTCAAGAGTAAATATGGTACTTATGCTGTAATGGGAAATCATGATATAGGACCTTTTTATAGTGATATAAAACGATGTATGAATGAGTATGGAATTAATCTTTTAGAAGATGAAGCTGTTTCTTTACTCAATGGGAAGTCGCATATTATCATAGCAGGTGTAAAAAATTCATTTGATACCTCAAACAATATACCTATATCTCAAAACTTTGGTGAGGATGAATATGTAATTCTTGTTTCTCATTCACCTGATTATGCCGAAAATAAAGATGTTTCCAATGCTGATATCGTTCTCAGTGGTCATACACATGGCGGGCAGATATCTTTTTTTAAAAACATTGCACCAGTTACTAACTCCAAATATGGAACCTCTTTTTTGAAGGGGTTAAAATATAATAGTTCTGGTGTACCGGTGTTAATAACTAATGGGTTGGGAACAAGTAGAAAGAATATTCGTCTTTTTACTCCTAGTGAAATAGTACTTATTACTTTACATAAAGAGTAATATCGTTGATTATAAGTGTTTTATATTCCTTGATAAACTATTGTATCTTATAGATTTTATTGTTGATATCTTCAAAATATACTGTTAATAACCTGTTGATAACTATGTAATATGGTGTTGAAAAGAGCTGTTGATAAGGGGATAATATGCCATTCAACAGTATAATTGAGAAAATCTAGGTAATAATTAAAAAGAGATTTTATGTAGTTCGTTATACACACCTTGAGGTAAAAAGAAACGCATATCTTTTCCCATTTTTATGCTTTCACGAATAAATGTTGAACTTACTTCTATTATTGGGGCATCTGATACTTTAATATTTTCGGGAAGATTGTCAACATCTATTTCATATCCTTTACGAGGGTAAATAATTATTTCGAATGAATTTATGATCTTATCCGAATCTTTCCATTTATTAAATAGTTTCCAATTGTCAGCTCCAATAATCAATGTGAAATCTATATCAGGATATTTCTCTTTAAGTTTGTTTAAAGTGGTAATGGTATATGTAGGGCGAGGTAAGTAAAATTCAAAATCAGATACCTTGAACTTAGGATACCCATCTATGGCAAGTCGCATAAGATTTAACCTGAACTCATCGGACATAAGTTCGGACTCTTCCTTTAGTGGGTTATGTGGAGTAACCATAAACCAAACCTCATCGATATCATCAAATTCGCAAATGTAGTTTGCAATAGTTAAATGACCGATGTGTGGTGGGTTAAATGAACCTCCAAAAATACCTATCTTAAGTTTGCCTTTTTTCTCCATAGAATAAAATTGACACCTTGGCCTATCACTACTATTGCCATAATTCCGGCAATAAGGTAATTATCTCTTTCAATTGCCAAGTAGCATACTACTGCTGCTGTTATAGCAATAATAATTGTGAGAACAGTCATTACATTAGCCATAGTCTTTCTTTTCATTTTTATCCTTTTATAAAGTTATTAATGATTTCAAAAGCCTCATCCTTGGCTTTCTCAAGATTATCATTTATGATTATTTTATCGAACTTGTCGGCATATCCCAACTCGAATTCTGCTTTCTTAATTCTGCTCTCAATGACTTCAGGAGCATCTGTGCCTCTTCCTTCTAACCTTTTTCTTAACTCTTCAATTGATGGTGGCTGAATGAAAAGTGATAATGCTCTATCGCCATAATATTTTTTTATATTACAACCACCAACTACATCAACATCAAAAATAACGTTATAACCATCTTTCAACTGTTTCTCGATAGGGGCTTTCAGAGTACCATAAAATTTATCTGTGTACACCTCCTCATATTCTAAAAACTCATTGTTGGCAATTTTCTCTCTAAACTCATCAGGAGATAAAAAGTAATACTCTACACCATTTTTCTCACTACCTCTGGGGGCTCTACTTGTAGCCGAGATAGAGAAAGCAAGATTCAATCCTTTTGAAAGGAGATAATTAATTATTGTTGACTTCCCAGAACCTGAGGGAGCTGAAAATATTATAAGTTTTCCTGCCATGGTAAATTACATTACATTCAATACTTGTTCTTTTATTTGTTCAAGTTCATCCTTCATCTGAACCACGATGTTTTGCATCTGTGCATGGTTCGACTTACTACCGGTAGTGTTAATTTCACGTCCCATCTCTTGAGCAATGAAACCAAGTTTCTTGCCTTGACCATGACCACCAGCCATTGTTTCACGGAAATAGTTTAAGTGGTTTGTTAGGCGTTGTTTCTCCTCGTTGATGTCAAGTTTTTCGATATAGTAAATAAGTTCCTGTTCAAGACGATTTTTATCGTAGTCTGTACTTAAAGTCTTTTCAAGAGCTTCACTTATACGATCACGAACTTTTGTGACTCTTTCAAGCTCATAAGGCTCAATAGATTTCAAAAGAGTTTCAATGTTGTCAATTTTTTCATTAAACTTTTTCTCTAAGGCAGCACCTTCTTGCTTGCGGAAATCAATAAGATGTTCGATAGCTTCATCAACAGCACCTTTCACAACATTCCACTCTTCTTCATCCAACTCCTGAGCATCAACTTTAGTCAACACATCAGGCATTCGAAGAAGTGTAGCGAAGCAATCTTCAGGCATTGGGATAGATTTACTTTCGGAAATTGCTTTTATCTGATTATAATAGTTTTCAATCAATGCCGAATTAATTGGAGTAGCTGTGCTGGCAGCATCTTTTTCAATCCATAAGCTAAAATCAACTTTACCACGTTCAAGAGCTTTAGATATCGTATTTCGGATTTCCATCTCTTTCTCGCGATAAAGAGGAGCTATTCTTGTTGATAAGTCTAATGCTTTGCTATTGAGGGACTTAATTTCAATATTAATTTTTTTATCTCCGAATTTTATGGTAGCTTTACCATATCCGGTCATTGATTGTATCATAACTTATATGTTTTTTTGCAAAAGTACAATTTTTATGGAAAATTGGAATGAATAAAAGTGTATATTTGCATAATATATAAAGAAGTAAATAGAGTATGTCGTGTATTTTACACATTGAAACATCAACAGAAGCTTGTTCTGTTGCAATTAGCCAAGATGGAATGGCTATTTTTACTAAAGAAGATTTAAAAGGACCCTCACATGCTGTTCAGCTAGGAATGTTTGTTGATGATGCTTTGTCGTTTGTGGATAGTTGTGGAATGCCTTTAGATGCTGTGGCTGTTAGTTGTGGCCCAGGTTCTTATACAGGTTTGCGAATAGGTGTTTCTATGGCAAAAGGTATATGTTATGGACGTGATTTGCCATTAATAGGGTTATCAACTCTTGAACTGCTCTCAGTACCTTTACTGTTAAATGATGAATTATGTGATGATGCATTACTGTGTCCAATGATAGATGCACGAAGAATGGAAGTCTATTCGGCAATATACGATAAAGCATTGACTATCCATAAGCCTATATCTGCGGATATTATTACAGAAGATTCGTATAAAGAGTTACTTGACAAGCAACCTATCTATTTCTTTGGAAACGGTGCTTCAAAATGTAAGGATGTTATTAAACATGCTAATGCTCATTTTGTTGATGATATAGTGCCTCATGCAAAATGGATGTTCCCTCTTGCCGAGAAAGCTTTCGTAAACAATGACTTTAAGGATGTAGCTTATTTCGAGCCATTCTATTTAAAAGATTTTGTTGCTTCACAACCTAAAAAACTATTATAAAAAGATATATGGAGTATAATACTCAGCAAAGAAAATTGCCACTTCCTGAATATGGAAGAAGTGTTCAGAATATGGTGGATCACGCTTTAACTATAGAAGATAGAGCTGAACGCCAACGTTGTGCCAATACTATTATAAATATTATGGGCGGAATGTTCCCTCATTTACGTGATGTTTCCGATTTCAAACATAAACTTTGGGACCATCTGGCTATAATGTCTGATTTTAAACTCGATATCGATTATCCATATGAGGTGATCAAAAAAGAGAATCTTAACATAAAGCCTAGCGTAATACCATATTCTCAAGGTAAGATAAAGTTGAGGCATTATGGACTATTGCTTACTTCTATGATTAAGAAAGCTGCCGAGTATCCTGATGGACCGGAGAAAAAACAACTTATCTCTATGTTGGCTAATCAGATGAAGAAATCATACAATAGTTGGAATAAAGATGGCATTGATGATATAAAACTTATTGCTGATTTAAAAGCTATTTCAGATGGAGCTTTAAATGTTTTACCCGAAGATTTACATATTTTGGAACAGCGTCCCTTTTATAATCAGCGCAATAAGGCTAGAATGAATAATAATCAGAGAAGAAAATATTAACTTTTATTCCCTTTTTATACTTTTATGGCATCATTTGTAATTGAAGGAGGGCACAAACTTCACGGCGAAATACGACCTCAGGGAGCAAAAAATGAGGTGTTACAGGTATTGTGTGCTACTCTTCTTACTGCAGAGGAAGTAACTATACACAATATACCCGATATCCTTGATGTTAATAACCTTATTCAACTCCTCATAAATATGGGTGTTAAGGTTTCTAAGCAAGGCAAAGGTACTTATGTTTTCAAAGCTGACAATATTGATTTAAACTACTTGGAAAGTGATAGCTTTTTAAAAAAATGTTCAAGTTTAAGGGGCTCTGTTATGCTTTTAGGCCCACTTGTTGCACGTTTTGGAAAAGCATTAATTTCAAAACCTGGAGGAGACAAAATTGGTCGTCGCCGTCTTGATACCCACTTTATTGGAATACAAAAGCTTGGTGCTTCTTTCGTTTACGACGATAAAAGGTCTATATATAGAATAGAAGCAGAAAAACTCAAAGGAACATATATGCTTCTTGATGAAGCTTCTGTCACAGGTACGGCTAATATTATAATGGCGTCTGTATTTGCTGAGGGTAAAACTACAATATACAATGCTGCTTGTGAACCATACTTGCAGCAACTTTGTAAGTTGCTGAACAATATGGGCGCAAAAATTTCAGGTATAGCCTCTAATCTTCTTGTAATAGAAGGAGTAAAGGAGTTGCATGGATGTACTCATAAGGTATTACCAGATATGATTGAGATAGGCTCTTTTATTGGAATGGCTGCTATGACAGGTAGTGAGATTACAATTAAAGATGTTGCCTACGATGAATTGGGTATAATACCTGATAGCTTCCGTCGCCTTGGTATAGTAATGGAGAGAAGGGGCGAAGATCTTTTTATTCCTGAGCAAAACCATTACCAGATTGAATCGTTTATCGACGGATCGATATTGACAATAGCTGATGCACCATGGCCAGGATTAACTCCTGACTTATTGAGTGTGATGCTAGTTGTTGCAACTCAGGCAAAAGGTAGTGTGCTTATACACCAAAAGATGTTTGAAAGTCGTCTTTTCTTTGTCGATAAACTTATCGATATGGGAGCACAGATTATTCTTTGTGACCCTCATAGAGCTGTTGTTATCGGCCATGATCGCAACCTTCAACTTCGTGGTGGAACAATGACTTCGCCGGATATACGTGCCGGTATTGCTCTACTTATAGCTGCACTTAGTGCTGAAGGTGTAAGCACTATTCATAATATTGAACAGATAGATAGAGGATATGAGAATATTGAGCAACGATTGAATGATATTGGAGCTCATATAACAAGAATATAGTTACATGATTAGAGAAGAAGAGGTATTCAAAATAGGTTCTTTCAATAAACCGCATGGTATAAAAGGAGAAATATCCTTTACCTTTACTGATGATATTTTTGATAGGAGTGAGTGTGATTATTTGGTATGTCTTCTCGATGGTATTTATGTACCATTTTTTATCGAAGAGTATAGATTTAAAACAGATTCTACAGCTTTGATAAAGTTTGAAGGTATAGATAGTGCAGAGAAGGCACGTATGTTCACAAACATTCCTGTTTATTTCCCCAAAAAATATGTAACTGAGGAGGAGAGTGATGATATCTCTTCATGGAATTATTTTGTAGGATTCAATGTTTTTGATACAAAATATGGATCTCTTGGAGAGATTGTGGCAGTAGATGAGAGCACAATGAATGTACTCTTCTATATAAACAGAGAGGGTGAGGAGATAATTATTCCTGCCCATGAGGAGTTTATAATCAACTTGAATAAAAAAGAGAGAATCATTACTGTTGAGCTGCCCGACGGATTGATAGATTTGTAAATTATGAAGAAAAAAATAGTTATTCTAGGCTCCACAGGTTCTATAGGTACACAGGCTCTCGATGTTATCGAGGAACATTCGGATCTGTATGAAGCCTATGCATTGACTGCAAATAATAGTGTTGATCTGCTTATAAAGCAGGCGAGAAAATTTTTACCTGAAATAGTGGTTATCGCTAATGAAGAGAAATATCTTACTCTAAAAGATGCTCTCTCGGATTTACCTATAAAAGTTTATGCTGGTGCTGATGCTATCTGTCAGATAGTACAGGAAAAGCCGGTAGATATAGTTCTTGCTGCAATGGTTGGTTATGCAGGACTACGCCCTACTATTGAGGCTATAAAAGCTGGGAAAGTGATTGCTTTAGCAAATAAGGAGACACTTGTTGTTGCCGGTGAACTTATAAATTCTTTGGTGAACCAATATAATGTTCCTCTACTTCCGGTAGACTCGGAACATTCAGCCATATTCCAATGTTTGGAGATGAACAATAAGATTGAAAAAGTCATTCTTACAGCTTCCGGAGGACCATTCCGTAAATTTTCGATGGATGAATTGCTGCATGTCACTAAAGAACAAGCTTTGAAACATCCTAATTGGGACATGGGTGCTAAGATAACGATTGACTCGGCAACAATGATGAATAAAGGTTTTGAAGTGATGGAGGCTAAATGGCTTTTTGGAATGACTCCTGAGCAAATTGAGGTTGTCGTTCATCCTCAATCTGTTATACACTCTATGGTTCAGTTTGAAGATGGAGCTGTTAAAGCACAACTTGGTGTTCCGGATATGCGCCTTCCTATTCAGTATGCTTTCTCATATCCAAACAGATTAAAGTCTTCATTCGATAGACTTGACTTTACCACTATGAGTAAGCTTACATTCGAGAAACCTGATATAGTAAAGTTCCGTAATTTGGATTTAGCTTATAGGGCATTAAAGCAGGGAGGAAATATGCCTTGCATTATAAATGCGGCAAATGAGGTGGTTGTAGATGCTTTCCTTCATGATGGAATATCATTCCTTGGTATGAGTGATGTTATTGAACAGACAATGTCGAAAGTTACATTCATTAATCATCCTTCATATGAAGATTATGTAAATACAGATGATGAGGCTCGTAAAATAGCTGCTTCACTCATTCATAAATAGATGAAAAACAAATTGATTAAATAATAAAATTATACAGATGGAAACATTCTTTATTCGTGCCTTCCAATTGATAATGAGTCTATCTTTGTTGGTGATAATCCATGAAGGTGGTCATTTCTTTTTTTCGCGACTATTTAAAGTTAGAGTAGAAAAGTTCTATATATTCTTCAACCCATGGTTCTCTTTATTTAAGTTTAAACCTAAAAATAGTGAAACTGAATATGGAATAGGTTGGGTGCCATTAGGTGGTTATGTTAAGATCGCAGGTATGATAGATGAATCTATGGATACTGAACAGATGCAACAACCTATACAACCTTGGGAGTTCCGTGCAAAACCAGCATGGCAAAGATTATTAATAATGGTTGGTGGAGTAGTCATGAACTTTATTCTTGCACTTTTCATATACTCTATGATATTATTTACATGGGGCGACTCGTATACTCCTCTCGAGAATATGACTCATGGAATGAAGTTTAATGAACAAGCTCAGAAGATTGGTTTCCGTGATGGGGATATACTTCTTCGTGCCGACGATGTAAAGTTGGATAGATTCGGAGTTGATATGTTACGTGAAATAGCTGATGCTCGTACTGTTACAGTATTGCGCAATGGCCAAGAAAAAGAGGTTTATATGCCTGAAATAACTCTTCTCGACATAGCGAAAAGTGATCCAATGTTTGTTACACAACTCATACCTAACGTTATTGATTCGGTACTACCTACAGGTGCTTTTGCTAAAATGGGTATTCAAAAAGGTGACTCAATAATAGCAATGAATGGTAAAGAAATTACTTCATGGAATAGTTTTCTTGAGTCTCTCGCTTCTTTAAAAGCAGATGCTGAGTTAAATAATAAACAAGCAGCTGATTTCAGTATGGTTTATTCACGTGCCGGAGTTCATGATACTATATCAGTAACCACAGATTCTGAATTTAAAGTCGGAGCAGCTCCATTGATACCTGATTATAAAGCGTATACTAAGACATTTAATTTCTTTGAATCGTTCCCTGCAGGAATCGAACTTGGTGTGAATACATTGAAGGGGTATGTTAACGATATGAAATATGTCTTCACAGCCGAAGGTGCTAAAAGTGTTGGTGGTTTTGGTACCATAGGAAGTATCTTCCCTGCACAATGGGATTGGTATAGATTCTGGAATATGACAGCTTTTCTTTCAATAATATTGGCATTTATGAACATTCTGCCTATCCCAGCACTTGATGGAGGACATGTTTTATTCCTATTATATGAAATTATTGCGCGTCGCAAACCAAGTGATAAGTTTTTGGAAAGAGCACAAATGGTTGGTATGTTCCTTCTATTTGCACTTCTTATTTGGGCAAACTTCAATGATGTATTGAGATTTATATTCTAATTTATAGAAATAACTGCTTTAGAGATATTAAAACCGGGTCAATATAATTTGATCCGGTTTTTTATTTATATATTCCCCTTATTGTTAATATTTTATATATAAAAAAAGAGCAGTAATTCATCTCTGAATCTGCTCACGTCCTAAGAACCCCCCTTTTTGGGGTTCTTTTGCATTTAGTTAATGTGTTATCCTTAAAGAAAAAACTTTTTACCCTTGAATCTAATAATACCTATAAAACAAATTCCTGAAAACTATTAATCTTTACCTTCTAATCTAATAACCTATTTAGTTACCTTGTTTCTAAATACCTTATTCTTTAATATTATTTTTTCTTTAATTACATAAGTGGTTTCACAATCACATTACAAAGTTAAATATTTTTTTTATAAAAGCAAGTCGTAGTATGTTCGAAAACATAAAATTTATCTTTTTCATGATTTATATCAAGTTTAGTGTTATAATTATATTGTTTTAATTCTCTGATTTATCATAAGTTATAATCCATCTTTTATGGTCTGTTCATAATTAAATATATAAACTCAATTTTGTGGAAAATAATAGTTATTACCAAAAAACAGAATAAAGAATTTAACATTAAAGTGATTTATGCTTGTCAAAATCTATAATATCTTTCTTTTCTAAGTATAAAGTTTTATATATGTATATAGATATTATGAATATCTATAGTAGTCTGTTCTATTTCTATTAACAAACAGCTTAAATATTTGTGTTATAGAATATATATTATCAAAAAATTGTCAATATTCTTTTTTTGATATATTTGTATAATAAAAAATAAAAACTAAACTAAAATGAAACGTATTATTCATATTATCTCTTCAAATAGAAGAATGTGGATAAGTTGCTTAATAATATTTTGTTCATTAATCAATTTTATCTCTTGTATAGATAAAGATGATTATAAATTCAATGCAGAATATGTAAAGGAATTGTATGAAAAGACGTTTCCTGTAAAAGATATCGATCCTAACCATAATTGGAAAACCACATCTGAGCTTACTCTAAATGTTACAGTTTATGAAGATGAACTTGAAACTTATATTATAAAGATATATGATAATCTTCCTTCTAATGCTGAGTTACCTGCTAGTTGTTTGGCTGAAGGGAGTGTAGAAAATGGAGTTTCACAAATAATATCATTCGATTGTCCTATAGTGACTGATACTCTTTATGTGAGTAGAGTAGATAAAGCAAAAAGACGTATTGTTCAAATGTTACCTTTAACTAATAGAGATAAGATATATGATGTCATTTTTGGAACACCTCCTTCAAGAGCCTTCTCATATAGTTCAACACAAGGAGTTGTTATAACCCAAAGAGCAGAGCCTTACAATAATACTCAGATATCTGCGATGTTAACTACAGCAATGGAGGTTGTTTCGGGTAAGGCTATAGGGCAAAATTATGGGATAGTCAGCGTTACTGATGTTTATAAACTTACTAAAAATGGTTCTAGTTATAAATTTCAATTCGATGGTTGCCCTAAAAAGAGTATTTTGATAGTCACTACAAAATGGACTCCTACAAATGAAGTAAATGTAGGTGGAGATAATCTAACTATAATTATTGCTGCAGGAGGCTCTTTTTCAGGTAAAATGACTATTACTAATGCTTCTAATCTGATAGTGCTTAAGGGTGGAGTTATTGATGGAGCCAATACAAGCATTAACATTACGAATGCTTCTAATGGGCTGTTAAATTATAATAGTGGCTCAATTTCTGTTCAAAATCTAACAATTACAGGTGGTCTAGGTGAGTTTTATAATTCCGGGACAATGAGTATTGGTAAATATTCATCAAGCAGTATGGAATATTCCCTTGTAAACTATGGCTCATGTAATATTGGAACTATCGATGCTCTTAACTCGAATATAGAGAATGGTTGTTATATGAATATTTCAGGTGATTGCTCTGTTTATAAATTAATTATTGGTAATCAAGCAATGTTAAAGTGCAAAAGTTTTAACCTTAACCAATGGGGAGATATGTCTTTGATTATTGGGAAAAACTCGATGGTTGATTGTGCTGAAAAAATGAAACCTAATATTGCAATTCAAGGCTCAGGTTATAATAATAGTTTGTTAAGAGTAAGGGGAATTATCGATACAAATACTGATAACCGACATACGTATAAAGATGTTACAGTTGAGTGTGGTACTGCTACTACAGAGAATAGTTCACGACAAAGGCTTTCACAGCTATGTAAATATATAGCTTTAATAGATGAAGCCAATGTTTTAGTTCCTAAGGGTGATTGTACAGCAGAAGGTAATATACCGGGAAGTGGAGGAGATACTACTGAAGAGAAAAGTATAACCTATACATTTTGTTACGAGGATTATTACCCTGTTCCTGGTGATTATGATTTTAATGATATTGTTTTGGATGCATACTATAAATTGACAAAAGTTAATAATAAGATAACAAAAGTTGAGATACCTATTCAACTCACAGCTGTGGGAGCTTCCTACTCTCTTGGCGCTGCTCTTCAGCTCATAAATATTCCAAAGAGTAATGTTAAATCAGCTACTGTTACTAATGGTCAATTATCAGTTGGTAATCTTTTTGCTAGTCAATCGGTCGAGAGTGAAAAAAACAATTATGTTATAATACCAATATTTAATGATGCTCATTATGCTATATCCGGACAAATAGTGAATAGATATTTGATAAACACAGCAAAAGGTCATGAAAACTATGTAGATGCTACTCCAAGAAGGATGGTTATTAATATTGAGTTTAATGATCCATTAGAAAAATTCGGGCTCGACAATATGGATCTATTTATTGCACGTCCTCTAGTTAGTGGTTATTATGATGGACAAAAAGATAAAACCAGAGTGGAGATCCATTTACGTGAGTTCTGGAAATATAGGAGTGCTAATGGTGTTAACTTTGAAAATAATGAGGCTATAGCCGGGAATCGGACTTGGGCTATAGTTGTTCCTGATTTTAAATACCCATACGAGTATGTCCCTATCTATAGAGTTCAAGGAACTGAATCAAGTTCAACAATTAATTGTGCCTATCCTCTGTTCCAAAAGTGGGCAAGTGATAGAACGCAATCAGCCGATTGGTATTATTATTCGTATGCAGGAAGTACTTACAGGTAATACAGAATTAAGCAGAGATTAAAAAGAAAGAGTTCGGTATAATACCGAACTCTTTACCAATAACTTATTATTAATTCGTTCAAATTCTTGAATTAGAATCAACCGCGTCAGCCTTAAATATATTTATTTATTCTTTTACCGGCTCAAGCCCAATCTCTTTGGCCTTTTTAAGCATATATTCGAATGCAGCATCATGTTCATTCGGAATGATACCATCTAATATAGCATCTTTAATTGAACTTTTTAAACGCCCTATTTCACTGCAAGGTTTTAAATTGAACACCTTCATAATCTCATCGCCATCTACCGGAGGTTGGAAATTACGTATGCGATCTTTTTCTTCTATGTCTTTTAGTTTTTGACGCACTAGTTTGAAGTTCTCAAGAAACTTCTTTTTTCTAACTTCATTTTTTGATGTTATATCTGCTTCACAAAGAACCATTAAATCATCAATATCATCACCGGCTTCGAATAACATTCTTCTTACTGCTGAGTCAGTCACAACATCATCCGACATTACTATTGGTCGCATATGTAAGCTAACAAGTTTCTGAACATATTTCATCTTCTCATTCATAGGAAGTTTCATGTTACGGAAAATTGTAGGAATCATCTTCTCACCAATAAAATTATGGTTATGGAATGTCCATCCTGTTTTAGGTTCCCATCTCTTAGTTCGAGGTTTACCTATATCGTGAAGTAATGCACTCCATCTGAGCCATAAGTTGTCGGTTTTCTTTGAAATATTATCCAATACTTCTAAAGTGTGATAGAAATTATCTTTATGAGCCTTACCATTTTTAGATTCTACTCCTTGAAGTTGGATTAGTTCAGGGAAAATAAGTTCTAATAAACCGCATCTATCTAAATCAATAAAACCTTTGGATGGAATAGGAGATAGCATAATTTTATTGAGTTCATCGGCAATTCTTTCTTTCGATATGATTCCAATTCTCTCCTTGTTTCTCTCAAGAGCCATAAAGGTTTCGTCTTCAATATAGAAATTTAGTTGCGTTGCAAATCGTATACAGCGCATCATTCTTAATGGGTCATCGCTAAAAGTTATATCTGGATCGAGTGGAGTTTTAATTGTACGTTCCTCTAAATCGGATAAACCATTGAATGGGTCAATCAACTCGCCGAATCTGTCATTATTCATGCAAACAGCCATTGCATTGATAGTGAAATCTCTTCTGTTTTGATCATCTTCAAGAGTTCCATTTTCAACAATTGGGTTACGGCTATCGTGGCTATATGACTCTTTTCTTGCTCCAACAAACTCTACCTCTAAATCTTTATATTTTACTTGAGCAGTGCCAAAGTTTTTGAAAACAGATATATATGCTCCTTTGCCAAGCTTTTTAGCAAAAAGTTCAGCCATCTTAATACCACTTCCAACAACAACAATGTCAATGTCTTTAGAATGACGTTGCAGAAATATATCTCTTACATATCCACCAACAACATAGCACTCTAAATCCAACTCGTCAGCAGCATTGGAAATTAGTTTAAATATCTTATTATTAAAATGTTCTTTTATATTCATATTCAGTATAAAGGAGTGCAAAATTACTAAATTTTGTGTTGCATGTGAATATCTATTTTAATTTATTGTATTTTTGCTATATAAAAAAAGTTTATCATTATGAAAAGATACTATCTCGTTTATTCTTTACTAGTTCTACTTTTATCATCATGTAATGGCAATGGAGAGAAAGAAGCTCAGGCTCATCTTGAAAAAGCTATTGAGGCTTTTAATAAAGGTCATTATAATGAGTCAAAATTACATATTGATACTATACGTACAATGTATCCTAAAGCTTTCGAAGCTAGAAAAGCCGGTATAAAACTTATGCAACAAGTTGACTTGAAAGAGCAGGAGAGAAGTATTGTGTA
The DNA here is from genome assembly GCA_023415545.1 of Bacteroidota bacterium. GTDB lineage: Bacteria > Bacteroidota > Bacteroidia > Bacteroidales > Bacteroidaceae > Phocaeicola. Next base: position 22,710 of record JAEZKJ010000035.1, on the reverse strand, counting down.
TCTTGACAGCATGATGCTTGTCAAGCAAGCAGAGTTTGACTCTTTGAAGAAGAATTTTGTTCTTGAGAAAGATAAAGAGTATCAAGAGATAGGTAATTATCTACATCCAACTCAAACAATTGAAAAAAATAGCAATCGTTCATATCTTAGAGGACAAGTTAATGAACTTGGTGAAATGTCGATTACATCAATTTATTGCGCAGGAGGTAGTATACATCACAAGGCTGTTAAAGTTATTGATGGAGATACATATGCACAGACTCCAAATAGTAAAGATAGTTATGAAACTACTATTGGTGGTAAGCATATAGAGAAAGCTGACTATAAGATGGGTGATGATGGTGGAGTGATAGCTTTTATTGTAGGTAATAAGTCGAATAATTTGAATCTCCAATTTATCGGTGATAAAGTTTATAATACAACAATGACTTCTAATGATATAACAGCAATAACTAAATTAATGGATCTTGCCAAAGTGTTATCATCTATCGAACAGATAAAAAAGGAAAAACAAGAGGCTAATTTGAAGATCAGATTCGTTAAAAAGAAAATGGAAGAACAATCTTCATCAAAATAAAAAGAGGTTATAATTTATAACCTCTTTAATGCCAATTTTATCACTTTCTCAACAGGAGCATCCGGTTCTTCCTTTAATATTGCTGTGACAACTTTTTGGGATTGTGCCTGTACAAAACCAAGCATTGTAAGTGCAGAAACAGCCTCTTCATTAACTTGTGTGTTTACAGGAGCAATATTTAATAAATCGATGCTATCAACACCTGAACCTATAATTTTATCCTTCAAGTCAACAATTATTCGTTGCGCAGTCTTTAATCCTATACCCTTTACAGATTTCAATACTTTTTCGTTCCCTGTACTTATTATCGAGCATAACTCGGATGGAGATAAAGTAGATAGTATCATTCTAGCGGTATTTCCACCTATTCCAGGTACAGTAATCAGCATTAAAAATAATTCTCGTTCTCTTTTTGTAGAAAAGCCATATAGTACATAAGCATCTTCACGTATGTTTTCGTAAATAAATAGCTTTGTACTATTAAAATTTTGGATTTCAGAATAAGTATTTAAAGAAATATTTATTCCGTAGCCCACTCCGTTACAATCTATAACTACCATGGTCGGAGTTAAGTCAGAAATGTCACCTTTTATATATTCAATCATGATTATTTGTTTATATAAATACAAATTTACATGTTCAAACTTATAAATTGATAGTTTATGATAATTATTTTAAAATATTAGCTTTCTATTTGTTCTATAAATTTCAGTTTTTGTTAATTTTGTCATTCAAAACAAAAACTTTAAAAACAAAAGAGATGAAAAAGATTAGAGCAGCTATCGTTGGATATGGCAATATAGGAAAATATGTTTTAGAAGCTCTTGAAGCAGCTCCTGACTTTGAAATTGCTGGAGTTGTACGTCGTAATGGAGCAGAAAATAGACCTGCTGAACTAGAAAAATATGATGTTGTAAAGAGTATCACTGAACTTAATGATGTAAATGTAGCTATTTTGGCAACTCCAACACGCAGTGTTGAAAAATATGCTAAAGAGATTCTTGCATTAGGTATTAATACTGTTGATAGTTTCGATATCCATACTCAGATTACTTCATTACGCAAATCTCTTAATGAATCGGCTATAGCCGGTAATGCTGTCTCTATAATTTCTGCAGGATGGGATCCGGGAAGTGATTCTGTTGTTAGAACTTTACTTGAAGCTATTGCTCCTAAGGGTGTTAGTTATACTAATTTTGGCCCTGGAATGAGTATGGGACATACAGTAGCAGTTAAAGCTATTGAAGGTGTTAAAGCAGCTCTTTCTATGACTATTCCTTTAGGTACAGGTATTCACCGTCGAATGGTATACATTGAGGTTGAAGAGGGTTATAAGTTTGAAGATGTAGCAAAAGCGATAAAGAATGATGCATATTTTATTAATGATGAGACTCATGTAACACAAGTTCCTTGTGTTGATGACCTTCTAGATATGGGACATGGCGTTAATTTGGTACGCAAAGGTGTATCTGGAAAAACTCAGAACCAACTATTCGAGTTCAATATGCGTATTAATAATCCTGCTTTAACAGCTCAAGTTTTAGTATGTGTTGCTCGCGCATCAATGAAACAGAAACCAGGTTGTTATACAATGATTGAAATTCCTGTTATAGATCTTCTTCATGGAGATAGAGAAAGTATTATTTCTCATCTTGTATAATTAAAATTTTATTCTAAAAAATAATATCGTTCCACATTGTGAAATACCTGTTTCACAATGTGGTTTTTCTATTTCACAGTGTGAAACATATATTTCGCTTTGGAAATTAAATAAAAGATTGTATGTTAACGATTTTGGTTGACTGTTGTTAGTCTTATTTGTAGTATAGGTTGACTGAGTTAAACCTTATTTTTAATAATTGTTGACTGTTTTATCTTTAGTCATAAATTAAGTTTGCCTGTATGTTAACTTAATGTTTATGTCAAAGAGTTTACTGTTTTTACTTAATCCTACCAAATTTTACTCGAGAAGGTCCCTATCTTATATCAGTTTACTACATTTATATTTATTACTAATATTGTTTACAACTTAATTGAATAGTTAGTTTGTAATGTTTTAGAAAAAAATATCAAATAAAATAAAACATATATAGTTGTGCTATAATTTTAGCTTGACTATATTTGCATAAAATAAAACATATATAGATTATGGTTTCAAGCATAGTTTGGGATGTAGATCCAAATATTTTACATATTGGTAATATAGAACTTAGATGGTATGGATTAATGTGGGGATTAGGTTTTTTATTAGCCTATGATATGGTAAGCCGTTTGTTTAAAAAAGAACATTATCCTGACACATGGGCTGATAAACTATTTATGTATTGCCTTATAAGCACGATAATAGGTGCTCGACTTGGACATTGTCTATTTTATGAATGGGATTACTATGGATCACATCCTATTGAAATATTCAAGATATGGAATGGAGGATTAGCAAGTCACGGAGGTGTTTTCGCAATTATTCTGGCCTTGATAATATTCTCAAAAAGAGTAACTCACAAAAGCGTATGGTGGCTATTTGATAGGATGATACCTGCTGTTGCAGTAGTATGTTTCTGCATTCGTTTTGGTAATCTTATGAATTCCGAAATTTTTGGATATCCTACTTCAATGCCTTGGGGATTTGAATTTGTTCGTTCACGTGAGTGGCAAAGACTTTATGCAGGGCAAGGATGTCATCCTACACAGATATATGAAATGATGTATTGTGCTGCGGCATTTATAGTTTCGTGGGTGATGTATCATAAATATCATCTTGAAAAACATGTAGGATTGATAACTGGAGTTAGTCTTTTAATTTTCTTTGGTTCAAGATTTGCTCTTGAATTCCTTAAAAATCCACAAGTAGCTTCTGAAAGTGGAATGATTTTTAATATCGGACAGTTGCTTAGCATTCCACTAATATTACTAGGAATCTATTTGATTTATAAGAGTAAGAAAATTAATTAAATTTATTCTTTTTTTATTTGAAAATTAAATAGATTATTTATATTTGTTGCATGAAATATTAGGTCTTGATTGCTGATAATCAAGAGTTTATAGATATTTCTTTACAAATATGAAAAAGTATATTTGCATTTATGCTCTTTCCTCAGCATTATTTTTAACCTCTTGTGTTGATAAAGAGTCAATTTTTAACCCAACCATACTACAAGAACAATCGAAAGAGGCTTTCCCTGTTAAGGATATTGATCCTAATCAAGATTGGAATCTAATAACTAGATGTAAAGTTTCTGTTTCAATAAATCAAAGAAGCAGTGAAACTTATAAAGTAAAAGTTTTTACTTCCGATCCATTTAATCCCGGTTCAGATGCAAAACTTATAGCACAAAGGGAAAATATAAAAGATAATTCTTCTACCACTTTAAACTTCAATGTAGCTAAAACCATAAAGTATTTATATGTAGTGTTAGAGGATAGCAAATATAATCGTTCAATGCAGAGTGCTGAACTTGTAGATTCATCTGTTTCACTATCATGGGGTAATGAAGTTGAGAAGGGAAGTATAGCATCACGTTCTTTCACTGATTACAACAGTAGAAGTGCAAGTAGAAGCATAACTTCTGAAAGCATTACCTTCCCTACAGATATACCTAGTGGTGCCATTAATTACGTTGGAATTGATTATAATGTTTTTAATAATAAAGATATTTTTAATTACTATATCGATGGTACAGCAAGTTCAGTTACAATTCGATCAGATAAGTTTCATTCTAATAGTACCGGTAAAAACAAAAATTTGTATATAAAAGGAACAGTTATTTTCAATAATAATCAGATAACAACGGATTATACATTATATATACTCCCGGGTGCTAAAGTAACATTTATAAATGATTTAGAAACATTAGAAAATTCATCAATATATGTTAGCAGTGGAGCTACTATAACTACGAATAAGACGCTAAAAGTTAAAGGCAATTTTTATAATCAGAGTACGCTTATAATTAATATAACTGAAAGCTCTAAATCTTTTTATAATATTGGTAAAATTGAATGTGCCGATTTAACTCTCAATTCCGGTAAACTTAGCAATGAAGGGGAATTTATCTCTACGGGTTTAACAGCTAATTATTTAGCTAATATTGAAAATTCGTCATCGGGAAAAATGACGATTAATGGTAATGTACTTTTATCAAATAACAATGAATTAATAAATGAAGGAACATTTACTTCAAATAGCTTAAAAGCTGATAATTCGTCTAAAATTGATAATTTTCCTTCAGCAACAATGACTATTAGTGGCCTTACTAATTTAACTAACAGTAATATATTAACTAATGATGGAACATTTATAACAAATTCTTTAACTACAACTTCAAATACTACTCAAATTAATAATAACTGTACTTTTAAAGTCACATCTTCATCTGCTCATATTGATGGAGCTACTTTAAACCTTAATGGTGCTTCGTATACCTATTTTCAAGGGATATCAAAATTTGGTCAATCAAAGATTAATATGGGCTCAGGTGCGCTAATGTTTGTAGAAAACAATTTACACTTTGAAAAAGGTGGCAATAATTTTGTTTACGGGCCGGCAACAGGAAATAGAGCTTTATTATATATAGGTGGTGATCTTAAAAGTGATAATAAAGGATGGACTCTTCTTACTCTCTCTAAAAATGCGGATTATGCTTGTGAAAATGGATTTACAGCAACTGAGTTAAAAACTGAAAATGGAGCTAGTAGGATTGAATTGGATAATATTACATTAAAAGCTGAATCCGGATGCTCAAGAGCATTTTCAACTGACTCGGGTGGTGATCCTCCTTCAACCCCTTCTACTACTATATATACTTTTGCGTTTGAAGATATGTTTAAGGAAGTGGGAGATTATGATTTTAATGATGTAGTTGTTAAAGTCTATTCTGTTGCTTCGGGTGACAAAGTTAATGTGCAACTTGTTGCAGCAGGTGCATCAAAAAAACTATATGTATTTTACAAATATGATGGTGGAAGTGAAACTCCTCTTTTTGGAGGAAAAGAGGTTCATGATGCATTAGGCGCTCCTGAAGGCTCTATGGCAAACACAAGTTCTACCACTAGATATAAGTTTGCCGAGGATGTTATATCTTTACCGATTAACTATTTAATGGATAAATTGGATATTTATATCAAGTCTTCCGGTTCTTCAGCCGAAATACACATTCCTTTACATACTAATTCATTTTATAGTGGGGATGTACCATACGCTATTCTTGTTCCTATAGATTGGGACTATCCTTCTGAACGTCAGTCAGTAATTGATAAGTATCCTAGTTTTGTAAATTGGGCCCAAAATGCAAATGTAAATTTGGATTGGTATAATTAATATTATAATACATATATTAAAAGTTTAAAGTGATAGCTTATGTCTCTATATTAAAGTGAACAAAAAGCTATCACTCGTTTTATATATAAGTGGTTATTTTTTATCTCTAAGTAAAAGTAACTACAAATATCAAATAGAGTAGTGTGATGTTCTATTTTTGCTATTTGGAAAATGATTATGTGGTTTTTACTTTTGCAAGTGACGTGTGAGAATGAATAATGTTATATTGGCTGTTGTTACTTTATATTCATTAATAATAAAAAGGTTTTATGAATAATCTTTTAGTTGTAGGAATTGGAGAAGCGTTATGGGATGTTTTCCCGGATGGGAAAAGGATTGGAGGTGCTCCTGCTAATTTTGCTTATCATGTTTCTCAATTTGGTCTAAATGGAGTTGCCATAAGTGCAATTGGAAATGATAAACTTGGATTTGAAATTATTGAAGAGTTTAATAAAAATAATTTCAACTACTGTTTGGAACAAGTTCAGTATCCAACAGGTAGAGTAAATGTTGAGATAGATGACAATGGACATCCTTTTTATGAAATAATGAATGATGTTGCTTGGGACTACATCCCATTAACTTCTGAAATTAAGTCAATTGCAAAACAGACCTCTGCAGTATGTTTTGGTTCTTTAGCCCAGCGTAGTGAAATAACTAGGAGCACCATAAATACGTTTCTTGACGAGATGGATCTAGAAGTAGGATTATATAAAATTTTTGATATAAATCTACGTCTGCATTTTTATAATAAAGATATTATTGATAACTCATTAAATAAATGTAATGTCCTTAAAATTAATGATGATGAGTTGAATAGTGTATGTAAAATGTTCAATTATGGAGGGGTTGACTTAAAAGAGAAAGCAACAATAATATTAAATAAGTATGATCTTGAAATTGTAATTCTTACTTGTGGTGCAAATGGTAGTTATATCTTTACCAAGGATATCACATCTTTTGTTGATACTCCTCGAGTGGATGTTAAAAATACTGTAGGGGCAGGTGACTCTTTTACAGCAGCATTTATATCAGCTCTTCTTTATAATAAAGATATTATTTTTGCTCATAATTTTGCTGTTGAAGTTTCTGCATATGTATGTACCAAAAGTGGAGCAATGCCTAAACTTCCTAAATATATTGTAGATAAAATTAAAACTACTTCTAAAAAATAGTATTCTTTAAAAAGATGTTCATATAAAAGCTTCAAAGGGATAAAATATGTATATTTGAAGACAAATTATGATATATGAAAAAATATATATTTCTTTTACTAATATTTTTTTCTAGCTCTTTGGTAGGACAAACCCTTAAAAGCTATTTCGTTTCTATGCCCGATTCAATAATCCCTCTGCTTACTAAAATTAACCGTGAGGATTGTATTGACTTTTTAGATAGTAATATGAAGGCAGAGGTAAAGAATAGATTTGGAAAGGTTTCGGAACTTAAAAAAATAACCGATAACTATCTTCTTCTTCAAGTTACTCCAAATTCATATGTTGAGATGAAACTTTTAAGTGTAAATGATTCAACTAAGATAATTGGAGTTGTAAAAAGTTTTAAAGCTAAAGCTGTAGATAGTTCTCTTGCTTTTTATTCTTCTGACTGGAAAAAACTTAATTCAAAAAGTTATATAACACTACTTGATAGAAAATCAGATACTTTAAAAGATAGCACTTTAACAGCTAATTTACCTACCGAGGAGATTAACGATATAATGAATATCCCTTTAGAAAAAATGTCTTTTCAAGAGGAGAATAACAATTTAATAATTGAGAATACATCTTCAGATACTCTTGATAAAGAGATTTTAAATAATGCTGAGCTACCAAGAAATGATATCAAAACATATATTTGGGAAAATGGACGATATATATTAAAATAATAAAGGTCATTTCATAAGAAATGACCTTTATTATTTTAGAATAGATAATCCTAAATTACTTTTTAACACGGTTACCATAACGGCTCATGAACTTATCAACACGTCCTGCTGTATCTACCAATTTAGACTTACCAGTGTAGAATGGGTGAGAAGTATTTGAAATTTCAAGCTTTACTAAAGGATAAGTTTCGCCTTCAAATTCAATAGTCTCTTTAGTGTTGCAAGTTGAGCGAGACAAGAACATATCGCCATTAGACATATCTTTGAATACTACTGGACGATAGTTTTCTGGGTGAATACCTTTTTTCATTTTCTATATCTATTTTATTGTTATTATTAACTGTTTTGGTAAAATATGGTGTAATGGTCACATTTTGGACTGCAAAGATATAGGTTTTTATCTGAAAGAGAAAAATCTTCTACACTTTTTTTTATTGTAATACAATTAATTAATAGAAATATGTTTGTAAAACAGAGATAGCAAAATATAATTAATATTATATATATCGCACTAAATTAGATATAAAGAGTCTCTATTTTAGAATAATTTTGAATGTATAGTGCACTAATTAGAACATTTATACTTAATTTTGCATCAGAATTTTATTCACTAACAACAATAAATTTTATAACAATGGTTAATTACAAAGATTTAGGCTTGGTAAACACAAAAGATATGTTTGCTAGAGCTATCAAAGGTGGATACGCGATACCTGCTTTTAACTTTAATAACATGGAGCAGTTGCAGGCAATTGTTAAAGCTGCTGCTGAAACAAAATCTCCTGTTATCCTTCAGGTTTCTAAAGGTGCTCGTAACTATGCAAACCAAACTTTGCTTCGTTACATGGCTGAAGGTGCTGTAGAATATGCAAAAGAGTTAGGTTGCGAACATCCTGAAATCGTTCTTCACCTTGACCACGGAGATTCTTTCGAACTCTGCAAATCTTGTATTGATATGGGATTCTCATCAGTAATGATCGATGGCTCTCACCTTCCATATGAAGAAAACGTAGCTTTGACTAAGAAAGTAGTTGAATACGCTCATGCTCATGGCGTAACTGTAGAGGGTGAACTTGGTATCTTGGCTGGTGTTGAAGATGAAGTTAGCGCAGAACACCATACATATACTGACCCTGAAGAGGTGATTGATTTCGCTACTCGTACTGGTTGCGACTCTTTAGCTATTTCTATCGGTACTTCTCACGGTGCATACAAGTTTACTCCTGAACAATGCCACGTTGATCCTGCTACTGGTCGTTTAGTTCCTCCTCCATTGGCATTTGATGTATTGGATGCTGTTATGGAAAAACTTCCTGGATTCCCTATCGTTCTTCATGGTTCATCTTCTGTTCCACAAGAAGAAGTTGAAACAATCAACAAATATGGTGGTGCTTTGAAAGCTGCTATCGGTATTCCAGAAGAAGAGTTGCGCAAAGCTGCTAAATCAGCTGTTTGCAAAATCAATATCGACTCTGACTCTCGTCTTGCAATGACTGCTGCTATACGTAAAGCTTTCGCTGAAAACCCAGCAGAATTCGATCCACGTAAGTACCTAGGTCCTGCTCGTGACAACATGGAGAAACTTTACAAAGAGAAAATTGTAAATGTTCTTGGCTCAGACAATAAATTAGCTCAATAATTTATTATAGATAAAAAATAAAGGGTGTCAATTTCAAAATTGGCACCCTTTAATGTTTTATATCGATATTTTTATCTTGCTGCGAAGAAAAGAGAATTACCTACGGCTGCATTTACGCTAGCTACACCTTTAGCATCTATAGTTACATTCATAGATGAACCATTTTGCATATTTACTGTTGCTGTTCCATCTGCATTCATCTTAATAAGTTCATAACTTTCTCCCTCAGATACTGCACTCCAAGTGTTATTTGATTCGTTATAAACTAGATCTACTGATTTGTCTTCACCCTCTTTTGTGATTGTATAACCATCAGAATTTGTTTTAACAATATAGTTTCCCTTTTCACCTTTAACCTCTTTAACTTCACCTACAGAAGCAACAGGGTTATTCCCGCTCCAAAATTCAATTGAATTTAATACAAGAGCATCTGCCATATAAGCAATTGGATAAACAGGAATAATATTAAAAGCAACAAAAATAAGTTCGTTAACGAATTTGTTGCTAACTCCTTCGTTCCAACTCTTAAGATTGTTCCATAAACTGAATGAACCTATACAAGATGAAAACATTAAACTTCCTGCAAGAAAAGCACATGCAATAGTAATTTTAGTTTTTTTCATAATAATACAATGTTAAATTAAACGCTTTGATTTTTAATATTTTTAGTCAAGTGTATACAAATATATAACAAATTCTCAAATATTGAGTTTAATTTATTAAAATACCTATATTTGCAGTCTATAATAGATATTTAGATAAAAACGAAACATAATGAAAGAGAAAATTCAAAAAGCTTTAAACGATTCTAAAACATTAAGATGGAGTGTACTTGCATTAGTAGCATTTACAATGTTTTGCGGATATTTCCTAACTGATGTAATGTCACCCTTAAAACCTATGCTTGAGAAAGAGCTACTTTGGGATAGTCTTGACTATGGTATATTCACCAGTGCATATGGATGGTTTAATGTATTTGCCTTCATGCTGATAATTGGTGGTATAATACTTGATAAAGTGGGAGTGAGATTTACCGGAATGGGTGCTTGTATTTTTATGGTTGCTGGTTGTGCTTTAAAGTATTATGCCATATCAACAACCTTTCCTGCCGGTGTTCTATTTTTGGGCATGAAACTCCAGGTTTTCCTTGCTTCATTAGGTTTTGCTATATTTGGTGTGGGTGTTGAAATAGCAGGTATTACCGTATCAAAGATAATTGTTAAGTGGTTTAAAGGTAAAGAGTTGGCTCTTGCTATGGGTATGGAAATGGCTACAGCACGTCTGGGTACAATGCTTGCATTAGCTGTGACTATTCCTATTGCTACATTATTTGGTCATACAGATTCTAATGGAGTTTTCCATGCTAATATTCCTGCTCCTATATTGTTATGTCTTATTCTTTTGTGTATTGGTACAATAGCTTTCTTTATATATACTTTCTATGATAAGAAACTTGATGAATCAATAGCATCAGAAACTAATGAAGAAGATGCTTTTAAATTGTCAGACATCTGGCAGGTTGCTACTAATAAAGGTTTTTGGCTTATAGCTATACTCTGTGTACTATTCTATTCAGCAGTATTCCCATTCTTGAAATATGCTACCGACCTAATGGTACAAAAATATCATGTAGATCCAAATTTAGCTGGAACTATTCCAAGTCTTCTTCCTTTAGGAACTCTTTTCTTAACTCCACTATTTGGTAGTGTTTATGATAAGATAGGTAAGGGTGCTACACTAATGATTATTGGCTCTGTATTGTTATTAATTGTACATACAATGTTTGCATTACCAATTCTTAATATATGGTGGTTTGCTACTTTTATAATGATAATTCTTGGTATTGCTTTCTCACTTGTTCCTTCGGCTATGTGGCCTTCTGTTCCAAAAATTGTTCCTGAAAAACAGTTGGGTACAGCTTATGCACTTATTTTTTGGGTTCAAAACTGGGGACTTATGGGTGTGCCTTTGTTAATTGGATGGGTACTTGAAAAGTATTGTAGAGGTCCTATCGTAGATGGTTTGCAGACTTATAATTATTCTTTGCCAATGTGGATATTTGCCGGATTTGGTGCTGCTGCACTAGTTTTTGCCTTCCTACTTAAAATTGAGAATAAGAGGAAAGGCTATGGTTTGGAAGATGCAAACATAAAGAAATAAGAGAGAAATAATATTCTTATAATAATTGTGGGTGATCTAAAAGTAAATTTTTCAATATCAATCCCCACTAGAATATATTCAAAATGCCCCCAAAAGTTAGAAAAAACTTTTGGGGGCATTTCATTATTAATGTAGGTACCGATTAACTACATATCTTTATCGATTTTTACAATACCTCCTGTTTTAGGGTTGAAGATAACTCGAGTGTTGATTTTTTTATTGAAGAGATTATCTGTAAGAACCTCTTTTTCTCCAAACTGAGTAATTGGTAATTCTTCATTTACATACTTTTTAGTTGCCGAGAATACTGTAACCATCGCTTTGCCTGGTATATTGTAAATAATACCTTCCATTTTTTTCTTCTTGGCATTTGGGTCAGTAGGAGGGATTACCTCCATATCTTTTACAGTTATATAGATAGGTGCTCCTGATAAATCATCAGCACTTACAATTCCTAGTTTACTTGATATTCTAAAAAGAACTTTATCGATAATATTATCTTCAGGAACAACAGTAAAAGAAAATTCTTTTGTCTCCTTTGTTGTAACTCCTGAAAACATTTCAGTCATCGCTTTTTCTTGAATGCTAAGATTGTCAAGCATTATCTTTAGCGCTGCACCATCCTTTGGCATATAATCAGCTTGTCCTCGAGTAAGGCTGTTGCGACTTTCACGAATATTATAAATCTCCTTGGCAATGAGTTCAGCCATTTTTGCTGAAGATGTAGCATTAAGAATCTCCTCAGTCATAAAGGTTCTAGGGTCAATAGGTTTAGCTGGTTTTGCTACAGGAGTATTTATATTGATATTTTCTTCAGGTGCTACTGTGTTTATAGCTTTCAGTATCCCTTCTTCACTTAATTCAACTTGCGAAGCAGCGCTTTTATCTTTAAGTTTTATTGTATATGCATTTGAAACATCAGGCACTCCTATTGCCGAAACTTTAATACTTTTTAATTCCCAATGAACTTCAGCTTTATCCGAAACATCCGATAGTTTAAGGTATCTGTTTGCATATTGACATAACTGACCAGGAGTATATGTTACCTTTTCAGCAATGACCTCAACTTTAATCTCTGTTTTAGGAAGATAATATACTACTCCTTGCTCACCAATCCCTGGAGTATATTTACTTACATCTTGTGCTTGAGCATATGCCGTGAAAACAAGAACTCCTAATAAAACTAAACTTTTTTTCATATTCATATTTTATGCCAATAATAATTTAAATTCATTTATCTGTTTTGCTTGTTAATAATTTCCAAGCATTAGGAAGATTCTCTATAATATCTGTTGCAGTCATTCCAATCTCTCCTTTATCATCAGCTGCTATATCACCTGCAAGTCCATGTGTGTAAACGCCTATTTTAACAGCCTCCTCCTGTGTATAACCTTGTGCAAGTAAAGATAGTAATATTCCTGTAAGGACATCGCCACTTCCGGCTGTTGCCATACCGGGATTTCCTGTTGGGTTTATATAAAAATCACCTTTCGGTGTTACAATAGTGCTCCACTTCCCTTTTATAACTATATAAGCTTGTAAATACGCTGCAAGTTCTTTGGTTTTACGTAATACCTCATATGTGTCAAGACATTTACCTATCAGTCTCTCCAATTCTTTAGGATGAGGCGTTAGAATGCATCTTTTAGGAATACGAGATAACCAGTTTCTGTGTGATGAAAGTATATTTAAAGCATCGGCATCAAGAACAATGGGGATGTGACACCCGTTAAGTTGTTCCATAAGTGCTAGAGCTGTATCCTCTTCAAGTCCAATACCCGGCCCTATGGCCAAAGCTTGATAGCGATCACTGTCGATAGGATCAGCGAAATATCTTTCATGAATATCTGTGTGAACAATTGCTTCGGGGACTGTTATCTGTAATATGTCACGATTGGAAATGGGAACGTGCACAGTAAGAACTCCTATTCCTGAACGTAAGCAAGCTTTTGAAGCCATGATAGATGCTCCAGCCATACCGTAACTACCGGCAATAAGTAGGCCATGACCAAAAGTCCCTTTGTGTGAGAAACGTTTTCGCTCTTTTATAAGCCATTTTATATCATTTTGCTCAATAATATTATAAGGAGTTTCGCAATGTTCAATAAACTCTTTGTTTAGATTAATATCTATACATTCCCATTCACCTACTATATCTTCATTTTCCGGAAAGAAAAAAGATAGTTTAGGCAGTTGTATGGTAAGAGTAACGTTGGCTTTAATTATATTCTGTCGAATGTTATAAGTGTTATCTTCTCCCATCAATCCCGAAGGAGTATCAATTGAAATAACATTAGACTTAGACGAGTTTATATATTTTACTACAGCTGCAAATCCACCATTTAGTGGTTTGTTAAGTCCTGATCCAAACATTGCATCAATAACAATATGTTTATCAGTAAGAATAGGAGGGTTAAATTCTGTAGTTATTTCTGTAAAATATATTAATCCACACTCCTTTAATCTCTCCAAATTTATAGAGCATTCTTCTGATAATTTGTTTTGGGTATTAAATAAATATACCTCAACTTTATATTGTTTCTGTGATAGTAGTCTAGCAATAGCTAGTCCATCCCCTCCGTTGTTGCCCGGACCTGCGAAAATAACAGCTGTGAAAGTATTGTCGTATCTTTTTACAATAGCATCGGTAAGAGCAACAGCAGCTCTTTCCATCAAATCTATTGATGATATAGGTTCATTGGCTATTGTGTATTTATCCAACTCTTTCAATTTTACACTGGGCAATATTTTCATCGTTAATTAGCTGAATTTTATACTACAAAGATAACACTATTTATAAAAGTGATTGACAGAAAACTTCTATACTTAGAATAAATGTATTACTTTTGCAACAATTTAATAAGAAAAAGGTTATGGAAACCATTCAAATAAAAGACAAGAAGTTTAAGATATTTCTTTCAGAAGGACAAATTCTAAAAGAAGTTGAGCGTGTTGCCCAAGAAATGAATAGAGATCTTGTGGGTGAAGAACCACTTTTCGTTAGTGTGCTCAATGGCTCATTTATGTTTACATCTGATCTGATGAAGAATATTAATTTTCCATCAGAAATATCTTTTGTGAAGTTGGCTTCATATAGTGGAGTATCTTCTACTGGAGTCATTAAAAATTTAGTAGGTCTGTCAAATAATATTGAAGGACGAACAGTAGTAATCGTTGAAGATATAATTGACACAGGTCACACAATGAAACACCTTCTTGAAATTATTAAAGAGAAGAATCCTAAAAAAGTTATTGTTGCTACATTGCTTTTGAAACCAGATAAGTTGCAAATCCCATTAGATATTGACTATGTGGCAATAAAGATCCCTAATGACTTTATAGTAGGATATGGACTTGACTATGATGGATATGGCCGTAACTTGCGTGATATCTATTCTGTTGTTGAATAATATAACCATACATATAAAATCAAATATAACAAAATGTTGAACATTGTAATTTTTGGTGCCCCAGGTTCTGGAAAAGGAACTCAAAGTGCACGTATTGTTGAGAAGTTCGGATTAAACCATATTTCAACAGGTGACGTTCTTCGTGCTGAAATCAAGAATGGTACTGAACTAGGTAAAACTGCTAAAAGTTATATCGATCAAGGTCAACTTCTTCCTGATGAACTTATAATTGATATTCTAGCAAGCGTTCTTGATAGCTTTAAAGATAGTAAAGGTGTAATTTTCGATGGCTTCCCTAGAACAATTGCTCAAGCTGAAGCGTTGAAAAAGATGCTTAATGAACGTGGACAAGAAGTTTCGGTTATGCTTGATCTTGAGGTTCCAGAAGATGAATTGATGACACGCCTTATCAAACGTGGTCAGGAGTCGGGACGTGCTGATGATAATGAAGAGACTATTAAAAAACGTCTTGGTGTATATCACTCACAAACTTCTCCATTGATTGATTGGTACAAAAAAGAGGGCAAATACCAACATATCAATGGTCTTGGCTCAATGGATGGAATTTTTGGAGAGATTGTTGCTTCAATTGAGAAACTATAATAATATTATTATACAAAAAAGTTGTGCCATTACTTAAATGGCGCAACTGTTTTTTATAACAAAACTGTAAAAATATGGCTGAATCGAATTTTGTTGATTATGTGAAAATTTATTGTCGTTCTGGAAAAGGAGGACGAGGTTCTACTCACATGCGCCGTGAAAAATATATACCAAACGGTGGACCCGATGGTGGCGATGGAGGAAGAGGAGGCGATATTATTCTTCGTGGTAACCGTAACTATTGGACTCTTCTTCACTTAAAGTATGAACGTCATGTCTTTGCTGGACATGGTGGAAATGGTTCTAAAGCAAAAAGTTTTGGAAAGGATGGAGAAGATAAAATTATTGAGGTTCCATGTGGTACAGTTGTTTATAATGCAGAAACAGGTGAATATATTTGCGATATAACGGATGATGGTCAAGAGGTAGTGTTGCTAAAAGGTGGTAGAGGAGGCTTAGGTAACTGGCACTTCCGTACTGCAACTCGACAGGCTCCTAGATTCGCACAACCAGGTGAACCTATGCAGGAACTTATGGTAATTCTTGAGCTTAAGCTTCTTGCCGATGTCGGTCTTGTAGGTTTCCCTAATGCTGGTAAATCTACTCTACTTTCAGCTGTATCTGCTGCTCGACCTAAAATTGCAAATTATCCATTTACTACTCTAGAGCCAAATCTAGGAATAGTGTCATATCATGAAGGTAAATCTTTTGTTATGGCTGATATTCCGGGTATTATTGAAGGAGCTAGTGAGGGAAAAGGTCTTGGATTAAGATTCCTACGCCATATTGAAAGAAACTCGCTTCTTCTATTTATGGTTCCGGGTGATTCCGACGATATTAAAAAAGAGTATGATATACTTCTTAATGAGCTCGCTACATTCAATCCTGAAATGCTTGATAAGCAAAGAGTGCTTGCAATAACAAAATCGGATATGCTTGATGATGAGCTTATCAGTATGTTAGAACCAACTCTTCCTGAAAATATACCTCATGTATTTATCTCATCTATAACAGGTATGGGATTACAGAAGTTAAAAGATATTTTATGGACAGAACTTAGTAAAGAAAGTAACCGAATAGAAGGTTCTAAAGAGAATATTGTTCATAAATCGAAGAATGTAAATGCTCTTAAAGCTGAACTTTCAGCAATGGGTATGGATGATGAGGATTATATTGTGGATGATGAGGATGAAGATTACGATGATTTTGAATATGAATACGAAGATTTTGATGACGACGATCAATGAGTAGATTAACATCAGATAAAAGAGTGTTGGAATATGATTTAAACAGTTTATATTCCAACATTTTTTGTTTTTCAACAACACGACATGGTGGAGTAAGTAGTGGAAATTACTCCTCGTTTAATTGCAATGAATATTGTGGAGATAATATTGAAAATGTTATTGATAATAGAAATATTCTTATTACATTGCTTCCGCAAAAACCTGAAAAGCTTGTATTTCCACACCAAACTCATGGCACTGAGGTTGCTATAATAGATAAAGATTATATTGCCAAAAGTGAAGATGAACAGAGAGTTATACTTGAAGGTGTTGATGCGCTTATTACTAATTTAAAAAATATTTGCTTGTGCATCTCTACTGCAGATTGTATACCAATACTTCTGTTCGACTCTAAAAATAATATAGTTGCAGCTATTCATGCCGGATGGAGAGGTACAGTCAATAGAATTGTTGAAAAGTGTATAACTTTAATGCGAGATAAATTTCATACTGATCCTAATGATCTTTTTGCTTGTATAGGACCAGGGATATCTCTAGATAATTTTGAAGTTGGCAATGAAGTGTACGATGAGTTTTACAACAAGAACTTTGATGTTAACCAAATATCTTTTTTAAATAAACTAACCGGTAAATGGCACCTTGATCTAAGTAAAGCTAATGAAATCGAACTGATAAAAGTAGGTGTAAAGCGAGAAAATATAGAATATTCATATATTTGTACTTATAATAATAATGAAACGTTCTTCTCAGCACGACGTCAAGGTATTAATTCGGGAAGAATATTATCGGGTATAATGTTACTAAGTAATGTCAGAAGTTAAATTTAAGATAGAAGTCTCACAAGAAATTCGCGATAAAGTTCCTGATTTTGCAGGTGTAGCAGTTTATGCTACTGTAAAAAATAGTGCATATAGTAAAGAACTATGGGAAACAATAGCTCATTTTACAGAAAAATATTGCTCTATTTATACTACCGACTCGATTAAAGATATGCAGGCTATAAAAGCTACACGAGAAGCATATAAGAAATGTGGTAAAGATCCAAGCAGATATAGACCATCTTCGGAAGCTTTGTGTAGACGAATTCTTAAAGGGATGCCTCTGTATCAGATTGATACTCTTGTGGATTTAATAAATTTGGTATCTATAAAGTTTGGCTATTCAATTGGTGGATTTGATGCTGATAAGCTGTCGGGAGATAAATTCATTCTTGGAATAGGGGAAAAAGATGAACCATACGAGGGTATAGGGCGTGGAAGTTTAAATATTGAGGGTATGCCTATTTATAGGGATAATATTGGAGGGTTTGGAACACCAACAAGTGATAATGAGCGAACTAAAATAGATTTGGGAACTACTCATTTGTTGGCTATAATTAATGGTTATGATGGAAAAACAAACCTTTCGCAAGCGGCCGATTATTTGATAAAACTATTAAAAGAATATGCTGATTCGTCAGATGAGGCTATAATATATTTTTAAATATTACTATTGATGAACAGTTTAAAGTTAGTTATCTTTTTTTTACTTGTTTCATCCTTTAAATCTTTTGCTAATGAACCTGTATTAAATACATTTTCATCGATGGAACGTAACCATTTGAAAGTAGCAACGCCAAAGATTTTTGAAGGACGGAAAAGTTTTACTATAAAGCTTTCTCAACTAAAAGAGCATGAATTTTGTTATCCTTTACCTAAAGGGAAAGTAATTTCTGCTTATGGAACTCGTAATGGACATTCAGGACATGATATAAAAACAAAAGCTAATGATACTATAAGATGTGTGTTCGATGGTGTTGTTAGAATGGCTAAGCGTTATGGAGGATATGGAAATTTAGTTGTTGTTCGTCATGAAAATGGACTTGAGAGTGCGTATAGCCATAATTCCCATAATTTTGTTCAAGTTGGGGATATAGTTAAAGCAGGTCAGCCAATAGGCTTGACAGGTAGAACAGGAAGAGCTACTACAGAACATCTCCATTTTGAGTTTAGGATTAATGGTCACCATTTCAATCCAAGTTTAATTTTGGATACAAAGAACCACTCAATAAAGAGACATGATTTAGAGTGTTTCAATACAGGGAAAGTGCGTGTCATAAATAAAAATTAGTATATGGATATAAATAAAATATTAACAGAAGGTTTGGTTTTTAAAGGTGCTAAGTCTCCTAAAGCCCAACAAGAAGAAAAGGTTAAGACGAAAGCAAAAAAGAAGACCTATATAACAGGTCTTCATGGTTCGGGTGCAGCAAAAATGAAAGCTGAAATACGCCGAAAAAGAGCAAACAGACATAAAGGTAAGTGATTAAATCACTTACCTGTTTTCATACTACCTGTTTTAGTGTCTTCATTATTTAATAACTTCTCCACACTCTTAAATTTTCTTCCGAAACTGAAGTTCCATGTAACTGTTGCTACACATAAACAGTTACTATCAGATAGATACCAACAACTTTTTGAATTGATATTCTTGTTTTTTATATCTGTTGGTCTCTTATAGCTATTTTTCCCATTGAATGTATTTAATGTCATTACTCCAAAAGTAAAATCTTTATATTTGTAACGTAACATTAATATATGATAAGCTTCATCACTGTAAATAGTCTCTCCATATAATGTCCTCTGCTGATTTTGTATCGTAAAATATGCCATCCAATTCTTATACATTGCTGAAGCTTCAATACGATAATACCAGTTTGTGTAATTGTGATGATAATTTAATCCTTTGCTATCATAATAGTTGACACCTGTTGCAACCGATACATTTAGTATATCTTTGATTGGTCCAACTTTAAATTCAAGTTGAGGGTTAACCTTTTGCCAACTCTTTTGATTTTCTACAGTATGAATAAAATGATTATCACCAAAATAGATACTTTCCATCATAGCATTTTGACAATTTTGGTAATAAATATTTAGGTTTGTACTGAAAATACCTTTTCTATAATCCAGAGCCAAATTTGTAACGTAGACAGTAGATTCACGAAGATTTGGATTTCCTTTTCTAATTTGTAATGAATCAATTATCTGACAAACATCACCCATGTCCCCTAATTCTGGAGGATTGTAGCTTAATGAACCATTTAATCGTATGTTGAAGTTATCATTCGCATTATAACCTAATCGTATTTTCGTAGTTGGAAGAAACCTTTTTACAACATTCCCATTTTGAGAATATCTTCCATCTACTGCTCCTATTGCTACTCTATAATTAAATTTTTTGATCTTAGCAGACCATTCTGCATAAAAATTTAAATATGTAGCACGGAAATTAGTTAATGAATTTACATTTCCTGAATATTTATCTCTGTTATACTCTTGGTATAAGTTGAATCCTGTACTAAATGTACCATTTGTAAATTCCTTTTCATATATACCTTCTCCAATGAAAGAATATTTATCACCGTTGACTCTCGAAGTTATGTCGGTTAGGTTTACTCCTGATCTACTTTCTACATAATCTCTAGAATTATTGGAGTTTATATAAGTAAATACAGCATTTAACAATAAGGTTTGTTTATGTGGATATTTTCTTTGAAAATAAAGATCTAATGATGGTATTGAGTTTCTACTATCAGTATCGTCAACCATATTTACTCCTTCACTTTTCTGTTTTTCTGGATATAAATAACTTTTTGTTAGCATGCCACTTACGTTAATGTCTTGTTTTAATCTTGAATAAAAAGACCATTTTTCGCCATTACGATAACTATAGGTTAATGATAGATAATGATGATTTTCTGTTAACACTCCAGGTTCTCCTATCTCTCTTCTAATAAACTGTGATCCATCATCATAATTGAATGACTCGTAATTATCTCTCCAATATCCTTGTAAATCACGGTACATTCCCCAATAATTAAATCCCCATTCTGAGTTTTTGTAATTGAATTTTCCATTTAATCCATTGTTACCAAATGCTACGAAAGGTGAGTTTTGTGTATCTAATCCTATATAACCACCACTTATTCGCTGCTTTGTAATATAATCTATAACGACAGCAACATTATCACCATATTTTAAACTTGGATCTTCATGATATTCAATTCTTTGTATGTCATCGGGTCTTAAAGATTGTACCTCATTGATGTCCGATTTATTTCCATTTATACGTAATTGTACTTCTCCAGGATTGGATGATGTTATTTTACGATTCATCGGGTCAACCTGCAACCTATTTAGTTTCATCTGCATTAATATATCCATACCATTAGTTGAGGCTTTTATTTGATTAGATGTTGGAAGATATATTTTTCTGTCTTTTCCATTAACAACGCATGATGCTTTTACAACAACTTCATCAAGAGCTACTGATGCTGAGTCAAGTTGAATATCACTCAAAACAGTATTTTCATTTGTTAAACTAACGGGATTATTATATGTGCTATATCCTAGACTTGAAATTTTTAAGATATAATCACCTTTCTCTAAATTATTGAAAGCAAATCGACCATTTTGGTCAGTAACTCCACCGGTTACAAATACAGAATCTTCAGTTTGAAGTAATATATTTGCATACTCTATCGACTCTTTTCCACTCAATACACGTCCTTTTATATTAAAATTCTGAGATAATAGTTGCGAAGAAATTAAAGTTACAAATGTGAATAATAGCACCTTTTTCATTTTCTATATTTTTAAATTATAGTCTTTAGACGAGTGGCTTTAAAAAAAGGTTGCATGCACTGAAATTTTATTTTTATTCTTATTATTCTATATCATATCTCAAATACACATCAATTTTATAATATGATTTCTTTTTTTATCTCTATCCCAACCAGCTTATACTGCTCCAATATCCCTATCATAATCCATCCTTGCTTCTATATCCCATAGATTTTTTAGTATTATTTGAAAGATGACATATAATTGCTCTTCTTAAATCATTTTAGCCTCAATTTTAATCTCAACCTTTATTCCCCTCTTCAATATTCTTAAGATAAACTATTCTTGCTGCCGTGCTCCAACATTATATTTAGGCTCTATTGAACGGAAGAAGAAAAAAATCTTCTTTTGAAATCACTTTTTTTCATCATCTTCAATCTCTGTTCTCAACCTTTTCCCTAATCCCAAATTCCTATGATAAACCAATCTTGCTACTATACTCCAACATTATATTTAGGTTTTATTGAACGGAAGAAGAAAAAATATTCTTCTTTTGAAATCACTTTTTTCATCACCTTCAATCTCTGTTCTACATTTTTCAATAAAACTTCTCGCATAATGTATTTTTTTTCTTCACTTTAACTCTCTGTTCATCATACTACTTACCCCATGCAATACTCAAAACCTGCCCATTTCATCGAAAAAAAAGTTGTCCGATAATTTGGATTGTATGTTGTAAAGCACTAATTTTGCACCCGCTTTCAAGAGAGAGGGACACAGCAATGAAATTGTGAGAAGGTTGATCATCTGAAAAAAGATGTGTTGATTAAAGTGAGTATCTTACCATATATATAAGGGAGCGAGAAATCTTTCTCAATTGTGTTTTTAGAGAAGCTTCAAGTTAAGATGTTTTTAGAAATTATTTCTGAAAAACATTTGGAGCGAAAGAAAAAATGATTTACCTTTGCATCCGCTTTCCAAAAATACGAGAGCATTAAAAGAAGAGTTCTTTGATAGATTTAAAGATAAACAATTAGTACTACAAGTCTTTACTTGTTTGTTAAAAACAAGTGAGGTAAAAACAGAAACCGTCAATATTTTTTGATAGATCTGACATCCTGAAAGAGTCAAACATACACAGCAATGTGTATACATAATATTTTACAATGAAGAGTTTGATCCTGGCTCAGGATGAACGCTAGCTACAGGCTTAACACATGCAAGTCGAGGGGCAGCACTAGGTAGCAATACCGAGGTGGCGACCGGCG
>JAEZKJ010000173.1 GCA_023415545.1 Bacteroidota bacterium | reverse complement strand
TCAGGATTCAATAGTCGCACTCCGGGAACTATACCACCGGGAATAAATGCATGATCGGCTCGATTATTACCATAAGCTATTTTCTTAGGCTGAACTCCTACTCCTGAAACAAATGAGCGATTATGATATGGATGACAACCATATATATAGTTAAGACTATTATAAATAGACTCGGGATTTACTAAATCAGGGAATAGTTTATTTATTTGATAACCAACAATACCACGTGTAAGTATCATACCATTACCTGCCCAACTATTTAGGGATATACTTATTCCAAAAGGATTCATAGCCTCATCATTAATCTGTGCATCAACAAAATTTTTAACCATTGGTTTTATCTCATTTTTAAAGGCGTCACCCATATATGGTGCTATATGAATAATGAATATACCATTTCTAAAAAATTCCTTTTTCAAATCAGGTAAAGCTTCATCAACTTTCGACTTATAAATATCCTTTCCTGTAGCTCTCCATAACTCAAATGCTGCGCTACACTCCTCTCTCTTTTCACTGTCAGAACCAACAAAAAATGGTGTTTCACCCTCATTATATTGTTTATTATGCTCATCATTCCATATTGACTCAGCTACCTGTAAAGCCTCTTTTGCCAATTCAGGATTAATTGATGGCAATACACGTGATGCAGCGGCTAAAGCAGCAGCCGAGTTATAGTTTAAAGAGGTAGAATGACCAGTAAATGCCATTCTATCATCTTCATTTCCATTTATACCATCCGATTTTGTCAATGCATCACCAAGATGACGATACTGATACAAATGCGACTCGTTTATTCCTGGTATAGCATGACCTACCGCTTTTACTTGAGCAATAAGTTGTAAAGCACCATGTTCAACTTGCTGCAATACATCAGGCTTGCCATCGGGTAAATGAATCTCAGTATATTTTGTTTTTTGATTTATTGTTGTTTCATCATGATTTAGTGCAAATTCATCCCATACATCGACAAGCGACTTAACAACCTCCTGTTGCGAAGGTGTTTGAATATCGAAATCACCGGCATCAAACCATCCACCTATATTTAGTCCGGGAATATGTTCTCCAGGTTTATATTTACTATCCGTTGTAGCACCCTGTTTCCAACCATCCCAATGTGAATAGTTTACAGGAGCTTGTTGTGCATCATCCAAATGTGCTGCTCCATGCCATACACGATAAGCCTCACGAACAAACATATGGTCCATCTGTACAGGCATAAATATATTCAATGTAGGATACCATGCCTTTTTATAAACATCCTTATCGATAGTAAATGGTCCGGATATCTGATCCCCATAAGTCAATTTATAAATACCGGGCTCTTTAACTGATGAGAAATCGAATTTCAAATAGTTATAACGAGTATATAAGCCCCAACTTTCAGGTTTTTCGCTTATAACCTCTTTTAAAGAACCATCATTTTCAATTTTATAAAGAGTCATCAATGATATATCTGGATCATTTTTATCAAGCTCAACTACTGCTATTTTCTTTTGTGAAGGATGATAACCTACTTGTGAATAACATATATTAGGAGTGCGCAACCAATTATTTTGAGTATTTGCCTGTATAAACCATTCAGCTATTTTCCCGGTTTTCTTAGCAGGTAATAAAGTACGAACTACAAAAGTTCCATTTTGTTGCTTGTCACGACCATCAAAAAGCATAATATCACTACCCTCGATATTGTTATGTATTGAAATATGTTGTAACGGAGCATCAGGTGCAACTTCCAACTCTTTTCCTACAGATAATGGAGTAGACTCAACATTACCATTGATAGTCGTCATATTATCGGCTGCTGAAGTTGGGAAAAAGCCTGCTTTGCCATCCATCATGTATGCATGTTCAAACAGTAGTGGTGGAAAGAATTCTAAATTTAATCCTGCTATTCCTACTAAAGAATCAGGCAAAGGTTTATCGGTTATAATACTTAGGTAAAATCCACCATTACGTGCCTCACCTCGTAAAGTATATTTAAAGTCATACTGAGGATACTCCAACTTCACGTCTATACGATTATTTTCTTTATCAACAGTACGATTGATAAATTTAGGCATCTTATCCCATTGACCGGGTGTAGGAGTTAACCTAACATCACCATTGGTAGCAGTACGCACTCCATGATGTATTATCTCAACAGCGCTGACTTTAGCATCATCAAATAGGGCATCGTATTTATTACTGAATACAAAAAAGTTTAATCCTTGTGTTTCAAAATAGTCATTAGCATTTAATAAAAGATTATTTGCTTTGCTAAATTGTTCACTCTTACTTGTAGAACAACCAGCTGCAAATATGAGGAAAAATAGAATGGGGAAAATTGGAAAAGATAGTGTTTTCATAGGATTAAGATTTAAATTGATTTAAAGACATAAATGTAAAAAAAAAGATTACATTCTATTAAGAATATAATCTTTTTCATATATAAACTACTTTATTTCTTTAATTTACATATATAAGAATTAAAATAACTATCCTAATCTTTTTTCCTAACTCTTTTAAATATGATAAATGAAATATACCCTAATATCATTACGCCAAGTAGCGATATAGCAACAAAAGCTATTGTTTCGGTAACATGAATTGATTTAGGATCAAAAGTGAAAGTAATAGTATGATTTCCGGCAGGTACATTCATAGCACGAAGTATATAGTCAGCTCTTCCATGCTCAACCTCTTTTCCATCAATGAATGCTTGCCATCCCGGATAATATATTTCTGAGAATACAACGGCACCTCCTGTTTTCGAATCTACATTATACTCCAACTTATTTGGTTCATAACTTATAAGTTTTACTGTCGACATTGGATCGGCAGATACAGGTTTGATAACATCTGCAAATTTCTTATCAACAATAGCACATTTCTGAAGATCGGTTCCCTTTATAGACTCTATCTCCTGGTTTGCATTATCTACATATTTCACATCTCTCACAAACCATGCATTTCCAAAAGCATAAGGATTGATTAATGGAACTGTTTTACCATCTTGAAGTGGGAAGATAAAGTAGCGAGTATTAAGCATATTTAAAACCGGGAACTTTGACGAATCCACCTTTGTGATGTCACCTGAAGCATTAGCGACCTCTTTAAAGAGATTATTAATTTCTGGTGAAATATGATACTCTATCATCTCTTGATATCTTCTAAGTTTTGCGGCATGATAACCACCAATACTTTTATGCCAATAAGCTGTATTATTCTCATTGAAAGTATTTGAGGCCATGTTCAACACTCTATAGTCAAGAGTTCTATCTTGTAAAATATACTTATCAGTCTCAGTAGGATTGAATGTTATATCTTGTTGTGACTTATCAACAAACTGTTCATCGTAAAGATATCTCTTGTTGACACTCCACATATCAATAAGTGTTAATAGAATCAATGCACCAACAGTTGTTTTTGCATTTATCCATTTCTTTAAATAGACAAATAGTATTGCCACACCAACAATTATAATAAAGAAACTTCTCCAAGCATCGCTAGTGAAAATAGCTACTCGCATCTCTTCAAGATTAGTCATTATAGCAACAAGATGATTTTGATCTTGTATAGCATTTTGCAATGCATTCAACTCGGATGAAGAGATAAACGATGAAAAGAATAGAGTTGGAGCAACAGCAAATAGTAATGCTATACCACCTGTGAGCGCAAAACTTGCAATAAACTCACGTTTCTTCTCTTTTATTATTTCAGGTTTAGTTATAATCTCTTTAATAGCAAGCATAGCCAAAAGAGGTATAGTAAACTCGGCAATAACAAGTATTGAAGATACTGCTCGGAACTTGTCATAAAATGGGATATAATCTATGAAGAAATCAGTGAATCCCATGAAGTTTTTACCCCATGAAAGCAATATTGAAAGAACAGTAGCAGCAACAAGAGCCCATTTCATAGGGCCTTTCACTATGAACATGCCAAGTACAAATAAAAACATCACAAATGCACCTACATATACAGGACCTGATGTTCCTGGTTGTTCGCCCCAATATTGTCCTATCTGAGAATATAAACTTGCATAAGTAGGATTAGCTTTCTCCATAGCCTTCTCATTAGCAGCTAATGGAACAGAAGCTCCTCCCTTTACATTTGGGACAAGTAATGAAAATGTTTCGCCAATACCATAACTCCATTGGGTAATATAATCGCGTTCCAGCCCTCCCTTAGTTTGATTATTGCTATTAGCTTTTACTAGTTCACTTTTACCACGCATAGTCTCTTTACTATACTGATAAGTGTGATATAGGTTAGATATATTTACACACACACCTAATAATCCTGCAAACACGAGGATAGCTGTAGCTTTAAAGAATTTTGGTAACTCTCTTTTTTGATAAGCTGAAACACCAAAAGCAATAGCCATAAATAGCATCACAAATAGGAAATAATAGCTCATCTGAACATGATTTGACATTATTTGAAAAGCTACAAATGTGGCAGTAAGCAAAGCTCCCCAAATATATTTACCTCTATAGGTTAATACCATACCTGCTATTGTTGGAGGAATATAAGCTAATGTTATAAATTTCCAAATATGTCCTGCAGCAATAATGATGAAGAAATATGATGAGAAAGCCCAAATAATAGCACCAAGCGAAGCTAACCATACCGAGAAATTAAATGCTCGTAATAGGATGTAAAAACCTAAAAGCATGACAAATACATACCATACATATTGTGGTAAATATAGATGATAAAGGTTTTCTATGCTCTTTATTGTGTCTGTGGATTTATAACTTGGAGACATTTGATATGTTGGCATTCCTCCAAATATCGAGTTAGTCCAACGAGTTCTCTCTCCTGTTCTTTGCAAATACTCTTTAGCCTCTTCACCCGAACCTATACCTGCCACGGAATCATGCTGTGAAAGTATCCTTCCTTCGGTAACTGCCGGATAAAAATATACATACGAGATTAATGCAAACAAAAGAATTGCTACTACATCGGGTAGAATCTTTTTGAGTAAGTTCATAACTATAAGATGTTTATTAATGTTGCAAATATACTATAACTCTTATAAAATATGTACATTTGCATTTGAAAATAATCTCATATGAAAATTGGCGTAATTACTGCAATGAGTTTGGAGCATAGGCAAATTGCTCTCTTACTTGAAGATAAAAAAGAATTTAACGAAGGACCTTTTAGTTATATTGAAGGAAAAATAAATAACAATACCATAATTCTGATGAAATGTGGTATAGGAAAGGTTAATGCTGCATCGGGTACTACCGACCTTATTCATCGATTCGCACCCGACTGTATTATTAGTACCGGAGTAGCCGGAGGAATAGATAAGTGTCTGAAAGTTATGGATGTTGTCGCTAGTAACAACATAGTATACCATGATGTATGGTGCGGCGAAGGTAATAAGTACGGACAAGTTCAAGGTTTACCACTATTTTTCACTGCTAACGAAACTTTACTAAAAGCAGCTATGGATATTGATTCACCAACTGCTATACATGCCGGACTTATTTGCACAGGTGACAAATTCATAACAAGCCGAGAAGAATTAGATGTAATTAAAACAGATTTCCCTGAAGGTCTTGCTGTAGATATGGAGTCGGCATCGATAGCTCAGGTATGTTATT
>JAEZKJ010000104.1 GCA_023415545.1 Bacteroidota bacterium | reverse complement strand
TCAGGCACTTGATTATTCCTTTCGGATAGATGTATTCCCTTAAGTCCAAATTCCTGTTTCAAATAAAAGTGTCCATGGACGACTATTCTTTTGTGAAATTGAGCAGGTATTAACGTTAGGAGTCTTTCTGCAAACATAGGAGCAGTAGAAGGTTTACAAAGATGTAAAAGGTCTAATCCTTCTTCAAAAAGTGCAGTAAGAATCTTATCTTCTTCGATAAAATAAGTTGGTGTTGTTACAAGAATTAACTTCATGCCGATAAAAATTGAGAAACAAATATAGATATTAGAATATTATTTTCCTAAACATTTTTTGTAATAATTACAATGAAAATAATTAAGATTTTTCAAATATATTATTGAAATCGTTAATTATTAGATAAATAATATTTTGATTAATTTACATTGAATAAAGATATTATTAATCATGACTTAATTCTATTGCTTTTTCCTAGTTTTCTAAGGATTGTATTTTTAGCACTTATAGCTGCCGGGTTGTAATATGTTTCATCCATATTCTCTAAAATAGTTTTAATCTCCATGAGTAATTCTGTATGATTATTGTGACACGTTTTATATGCAATTTTCATTAGTAATGCTTGGCAAGCTGATGTATTGTTAGGAGAAATCATGTTCTGTATACAAAAGTCAAAAAAGGCTACATTAATGCTTGCAGGTGTTGGTAAGTGGTTCAATATATTCAAAATTAGCCTCAATGTACTTGCATTCTTTTCATTCATTGCCCTATTAGCCAGTTCCTCATACTTTGTGTAGAAAAAAGATGGGTGTGTTTCACTTATTTTGCAACAGACCCATAAAGCATGCCATGAAATGGTTATATCTTCGTCGGTTGTAAGTATATATAAATCATCAAATAGTTCAGGAGAGGTTATGACTAATTTCGTAATATCCTCTATCAAAACTTTTGATGTTTTTCTTGATAATATCTCTTTAATGTCACTCTTCATCATTGGTAACTTTATGGTTAGTGGGTAAAGTGAAGATAAATCGTGCACCTGTTGAGTAAGATTTGTCTATCCATATCTTACCTCCAAATTGTTTAATAATAGCTTCACATATAGCCAAACCAAGACCTGTTCCTTGTACAAATTCATTTATTTTGCAAAATCTTTCGAACACTTTATCCTGCTTGTCTATAGGAATTCCACTTCCTGTATCTGTCACAGAAAATTCTATCATCTCTTGATCACTTTTCCTTTCAACATTAAGAGTGATATTCCCCTTATCGGTAAATTTTATTGCATTACCTATTAGGTTAATGACTATTTGTTGAAGTCTTACTAAATCAGTCACGATATTTATACTATCTTCTTTGTGTGTAAATATTATCTGTACATTTTCATTAGCTGTAGGACGCATAGATATAACAGTACTTTCCAAAAGAGGTATAATATCAGCATTTTCAAAGAATAATGGCTTCATTTTCGCATCTATCCTTGATAAATCGAGTATATCACTAATCAATTTCAATAGAAGTGAGGAGTTATGCTTAATTATACTTATATACTCCTTTTGTTCTTTTGTTGGTTCGATTGTGCTAAGTAATACATCCGAGAATCCAACAATTGCGTTTAAAGGAGTACGAATTTCATGACTTATATTCGAGACAAACGAGCTTTGTAACTTACTGAATTCATCAGCTTTTTCTTTAGCTATAATCAGTTCTTTTTGATATTTTATCAGTTCATTTTTCTCTTCTTCTAAGTATTTATCTTTTTTCTCTAATTTAAATTTCAAACGTCGAATATTGAAATTAGAAATGGTAGTATAAATAAATCCTACTGTTATCAATATAAATATTCCTAATCCTAAAATAAAATACCATTTATATTGTGAAAAATAATCTTTCAATCCGCATTCAGGATTTACAAATACTACATCTGTAGGTAGCTTAACATTTAAAAGATTCCATCTTTTAAACTCATTAAAATCAAGTTTTAAAATTTCACTATAGCCACTGATATAAGGACCTTTCCATTCATCTGTTTCCAATAGTTCGAATGCTTTTTTAGCCAATTCTTCTCCTAAAGGTCTGTATTGAGGTAAATATCCACCTATAGCCCATGAACCTAATCCTGTACCTGTCAATGAGAAAACGGGAACATTTGGATTTGCTTCAATAAAGCTAACTCTGTTATTGTCCATATGTGCAATACTATTTTTATCATATTTCCATCCACATAATATAACAGCTGACTTTTGGGGTATTTTACTAAATAGGTCCGTAGCTTGCTCTGTATTTATATATCTTCCGTCAATATATTTAAGATTAATGCTAGCGAAATTTTTCTTCACTTCCGATTCTATTTGTCTTAAATGAGATAGACCATTAATAGAATTATCACTTAATACTATAATGTTTTGAGTTTTCGGAAAACAGTGTTTTATCAGATCTATATTTTTTTTAATCTTGTAATCATAGAAATAAAAAAGTTTAAGGTTGTG
Source organism: Bacteroidota bacterium (assembly GCA_023415545.1). Lineage (GTDB taxonomy): Bacteria > Bacteroidota > Bacteroidia > Bacteroidales > Bacteroidaceae > Phocaeicola. The sequence continues at coordinate 13,089 of JAEZKJ010000104.1, read as the reverse complement.
TCGCTTTGCTACAGCTAAAATGTCTATTAAATCATTATCATTATTTTTACTATATAAAGCCGGTATTTCATTGCCATTCATTCTAGCACAATATCTTTGTCCCATAACGGCAAAAATGGGTACGTCATTTATCTCTTGTTTATCTAAAGATAGAAAACTTATTATGGCTTCAGTACCCATAAGCACTACTAGATCACTGTTTTTATGTCTTTGCATAATTTTTCGTGTATCTTCTACCCATCTATATCTATCAGCAAGTGATAAACAATTAAGAGGTTCGGTAGCGAAAATATATTCACCTTGAAGTTGCGAAAAAGTGCTTATAAATGATGTGATATTACTTTTTGAGTATTCATTGTCTACTGAGTAGGAGCTGATAAAAAGAATTTCTTTTTTATTATCTAACTCTTTTGATAGAGAATTTGTAGGTATTAAGCAAAGAAGATATAGCAGAATGTTTAGTAGTTGTGTTTTCCCTTTCATAAAGATATGTTTATTCAATACAAATATAACTATTTAATATATTGAATAATAAATTATTAAAAAAAAACTCCGAAAAGTACCTTTTCGAAGTTTTTATATAGCAATAAAGTCTACTTTAATCTATTTTCAACCACATCCCAGTCTATAATGTCCCATACATTTGCAACATGGTCAGCTCTTCTGTTTTGATAATCCAGGTAGTATGCATGTTCCCATACATCAATTCCTAAAAGTGGTTGTTTGCCATATCTTAAAGGATTATCTCCATTAGCATATTTACCTATGCTAAGTTTTCCATCTTTATCTTGTGATAACCATCCCCAACCTGAACCAAAAAGAGTTACAGAAGCATCAGATAACTGCTTTTTCATATTTTCAAAACTTCCAAAGTCTCTATCGATAGCTTCTTTTAATTTTCCTGTAGGTTCCTTTTTTTTAGGGTTAGGAGTGAATTGCAAGAAATAAAGAGTATGGTTAAGCACCTGTCCGGCATTGTTAAATATTGCTCCATCGGGCGCTTTTTCAACTATATACTCCAAACTCTTGCCTTCATATTCTGTTCCAGGAACAAGGTTATTGAGATTATTTACGTAGGTCTGCAAATGTTTCCCATAGTGGTAATCAATTGTAGAAGCACTAATAACTGGCTCCAATCCATTATTTGGATAAGGGAGTAAAGGCATAGTAAAAGCCATAACAATAGTATTTATAAAGTTAATAATTAATGGTAACATATCTATTTAGTTTTTATGAAAGAAACGTATTAAGTATATAATGAAACGTATTATATATATATATTGTTCTATAAAATCATTCTTTGTCAGTTTTTGTTTTTCACTATCTTTGCATCATTATATTTAGGAACGATGAACTATATTGATGAATTGAATGAAAGTCAGCGTCAAGCTGTGCTATATAATGACGGACCATCATTGGTTATTGCCGGTGCAGGTTCAGGAAAGACAAGAGTTTTAACCTATAAAATAGCATATTTGCTTGAGATAGGATATAAACCATGGTCTATTCTTGCGCTTACATTTACCAATAAAGCGGCGAAGGAGATGAAGAACAGAATCGCTGCTCAAGTAGGGGATAGAGCAAGATATCTTTGGATGGGTACCTTCCATTCTATCTTTTCCCGTATCTTAAGGATAGAATCCTCGAGCATTGGATTTTCTTCAAATTTCACCATTTACGATAGCTCTGATTCACGCAGTCTTTTAAAGTCAATAATCAAAGAGATGAAACTCGATGATAAAACTTATAAACCTGCATTGGTACAAGCAATGATTAGCAATGCCAAGAACCAGCTAGTTTCACCACAAACATATTTATCTTCAATCTCATCTCAAAGAGGTGATTTCGACGATAAAATGCCTAAATTCAAAGAAATATATCAAAAGTATTGCGAACGTTGCCGTCAGAGTGATGCTATGGATTTTGATGATCTTCTAGTCTATACTTATATACTTTTCGATAAAAATCCACTCATTCTTAAAAAATACTCGGATCAGTTCCGTTATATACTTGTTGATGAGTACCAAGATACAAACTTTGTACAACATAGCATCGTATTACAGTTAAGTCGTGAACATCAGCATGTATGCGTTGTGGGCGATGATGCACAAAGTATATACTCTTTTCGTGGAGCCAATATAGACAATATTCTTAAATTTACAAAATTATATGATAATGTAAAACTATTTAAGCTTGAACAAAATTATCGTTCAACCAAAACAATCGTTTCGGCAGCTAATAGTTTGATAGAAAAAAATAGTCAGCAGATACGAAAAGAGGTATTTTCAGAAAAATCTATCGGTGACCCTATTGAGGTTGTTAATGCGTATAGTGATGTTGAAGAGGGAGAGATAGTATCACGTAAAATCCTTACGCTAAAGCGCAAAGAAGACTATTCATACGATGATTTTGCTATTCTTTATAGAACCAATGCTCAAAGTCGTATATTTGAGGAGGTATTTAGGAAAAAAGCAATTCCTTACAGAATATATGGTGGATTATCATTTTATCAAAGAAAGGAGATTAAAGACGTTATATCATACTTCCGTTTGACAATTAATCCAAATGATGAAGAGGCTTTCAAGAGGATTATCAATTATCCTGCTCGAGGCATCGGAGATACAACCTTAGGTAAAATTCTTCAAGCAGCATCCGATCATGGTGTAAGCCTTTGGAAAGTTTTAATTGAACCTCTTAATTATGGATTATCATTTAATAAAGGTACAGTAGCAAAACTTCAAAACTTTCGCGATATAATGACTAATTTCATGGAAGCTGTGACAACTAAAGATGCTTCACAGATGGGTGAGATGATAGTTCGTCAAAGTGGAATAATGAATGAACTCTATCTAAGCAGCGACCCTGAGGATATGTCACGCCGTGAAAACATTGAGGAGTTGATTAATGGTATGAAAGACTTTTGTCAAGGACGTCTTGAAGAGGGTGATAATAATATTTATCTATCCGATTATCTTTCTGAAATATCGCTGCTCACTGACCAAGATAGTGATAATGATGCTGATGCGCAAAAAGTTACTCTTATGACAATTCATTCGGCAAAAGGTTTGGAGTTTAAAAATGTGTTTGTTGTTGGATTAGAGGAGGAACTTTTTCCAAGTGCGATGTCTTTGGAATCATTTAGACAGCTGGAAGAGGAGAGACGTCTGTTTTATGTTGCTATTACTCGTGCTGAAGATCATTGTATTCTTTCATTTGCAAAAAATAGAATGAAGTATGGTAAGATGGAATCCAGTTCACCAAGTCGCTTTTTAAAAGATATAGACTCTAGGTTCCTAATGATTCCGCAACAAGATATTATATCAAAGAAGATTGAGGAAAATGCTTCATCATTCCGAACTTCTTCATATTTTTCTCAGGAACGAAAATTTGAAAATAGAGATAATTATCAACCAAGAAGAGTAGCAGTTCCACAACCTCCAACGGGAAGGGTACTGAAAAAAGTATCTTCGTTGACATCATCTAATGTTCAACAGAGTAGTACTAATCTATCAGGATTGGTAATTGGCAATAAAATAGAACATGAGAGATTTGGACGAGGAGAGGTTATAAATATTGAAGGTGTAGGAGATAATTGTAAAGCTACTGTAGAGTTTGAAAATGCAGGAGTAAAACAGTTGTTGCTCAAGTTTGCACGATTTAAAATAATAGAATAATGATTGATATAGAAATGATACCCTCCCCATGCTACGTTATGGATGAGGAGTTACTGAGAAAGAATCTCACATTAATTAAAAGAGTAGCTACTGAAAGTGGAGCAGAGATAATCCTAGCCTTCAAATCCTTTGCGATGTGGAAATCATTTCCAATATTCAAAGAGTATATTGATCATACTACTGCTAGTTCGGTATATGAAGCTCGTCTTGCCTTAGAGGAGTTTGGAAGTAAAGCTCATACATATTCTCCTGCTTATACTGAGGAGGATTTTGATGAGATAATTAGATGTAGCAGTCATATTACTTTCAACTCTTTTTCTCAGTTCAATCGTTTCTATCCTTTAGTGAATAATAGCCACGACATTATCTCTTGTGGAATTAGAATAAATCCTGAATATTCGGAGGTAGAGGTAGAGCTTTATAACCCATGTGCTCCAGGTACACGTTTTGGGGTAACTGCTGATAAACTTCCTGAAATTTTGCCAAAAGGTATCGATGGATTCCATTGTCATTGTCATTGTGAGTCCGATTCATACACTTTTGAGAATACATTGAAGCATATCGAAGAGAAATTTTCTAAATGGTTCTCCCAGATTAAATGGATAAACTTTGGTGGTGGACATCTTATGACAAAAAAAGGGTATGATGTTGAACATCTTATAACACTAATCAAATCATTCAAACAGAGATATCCTCATTTAAATGTTATTCTTGAACCAGGTTCAGCTTTTACATGGCAGACAGGAGTACTTGTATCAAAGGTTGTGGATATAGTAGAGAGTAGGGGGATTAAGACTGCTATTCTTGATGTTAGCTTTACTTGTCATATGCCTGATTGCCTTGAGATGCCTTATTATCCAAATATCAAAGGAGCAAAGACACTCGAAAATCATAAATACGAGTGCGGTGATGAGAAAAAGAATATTTATCGACTTGGTGGAAATAGTTGTCTGAGCGGCGACTATATGGGTAGTTGGGAATTTGATCATGAACTTCAAATAGGAGAGAAGATAGTATTTCAGGATATGATTCATTATACTATGGTAAAAACTAATATGTTTAATGGTATAAATCATCCCTCTATAGCTATATGGCATAATAACAATCAATTAGAGATTTATAAACGCTTTTCTTACGAAGATTATCGTGACAGAATGGCCTGAGAAAGGGAATAGACTAAGAAAAATATGGTGCAAAAAGCAAATAAATATTTTGAGGTTTAGAAAAAAACATTAACTTTGCAATCGCAAAAGAGAAACATATTTAATGAATCTTTAATGCACCAAATTGCGGAAATAGCTCAGTTGGTAGAGCATAACCTTGCCAAGGTTAGGGTCGCGAGTTCGAGTCTCGTTTTCCGCTCACTGACCTACAGGAGTGTATGGCTGACGCCCAGGTGGCGGAATGGTAGACGCGTACGTTTCAGGTGCGTGTGTCGAAAGGCATGCAGGTTCGAGTCCTGTTCTGGGCACGAAAGTTTTTTAATGGAGGAATGGCGGAATTGGTAGACGCGCTACTTTGAGGGGGTAGTGACAGGTATGTCGTGTGAGTTCGAGTCTCATTTCCTTCACTCATAAAAGAACCACTTTTTTAAGTGGTTTTTTTATTTATTCAACTCATCAATAACGATATTAGCCCACTCTTTCAAATCTTCTTTATTCCAATTACCCTCGGATGAGGCTGATGGATAAAGCATTGAGCAAGTCTCTTTTTTATCGGAAAGTGACCAACCTGCCCAACTTATCCTGTTTTTATTCATCCATTCTACCCATCTGTTCCACTCTTTATTATCTATTGGACCATCACCGGTGGCCTCCATACCTGCACATTCCGAAACAAATATTGGGATTCCTTTAGAAATAGCATAATCGGCTCTATCACGTAACCATTGTCCGTGAGTTTTTGCGTAAAAATGAAGAGTATACATTATATTATCAAAGCCTACTATAGGATCATCTGCTGCAATATGGATATCTTGATCCCAATGAGGAGAACCCACAAGGATAACTGCATTAGGCTCTATGGCACGTATACTCTTAATAATTTCTATTGAGTACTCTTTTAAATCTTTCCAGCTATCGTTTATCGGTTCATTATATATTTCATAAATAACATTTGGCACACTTTTATATCTTGTTGCCATTTTTGTGAAAAACTCTTTTGCCTCTTTAAGTTTAAGGTTATGGCAATGCCAATCTATAATCACATAAGCTCCACTGCTTATTGCTGCATCAGCTATAGCTGTTACACACTTCTCCCCGAATTCAGGTTTATTTATATAGCTGTTTCTATCAATATCTACACCCATTGATGCTCTTAGCAAGTTAGCTTTCCAATTTTTTATAATATATTTGGCTGATGAGGCATTATAAAATCGTGGCCAAAAATTATGCCATCCGTAGCTTACTCCTCGTAATGTTATGGTATCGCCTGAGCTATTAACTAAATATGTACCTTTAACCGAGAGATTAAGAACACTGTTTTTCTCCATTTTTTCAATTGGCGAACTCTTAACACTTTCAACGACAAGGATAATAGACAAAAGAGTTATTATAAGTTTTATGTTTTTCATAGATGTATGACTTCGCTTTCATTTTAATAGTATAAATATAATATTATTTATCATATTACTTTCTATATATCAGGTATTATACTTTTAGGGCATCAAATTCAATTTAATTCATTATGTTTGTACAACACACTGACTAAAACCTTAAACGAACCACCAAACAAGTAAATTTAATAGTAATACTATGAAGAAAAAAAACATTATGTTGGTTGGATTGCTATGTCTATCTGGCATGGCTAGTGCTCAACATTCAAATTCTAAGAATGTAAGGCCTATAACTGTAAGAGAGACTTACGATTACCCTTTTTGGAATCCTGCTTTACCTGTAGATGAACGTGTCGACAATTTACTTTCACTTATGACTGTAGAGGAAAAAATCACTCAAATGATGAATCGTTCTCTTTCTATTGATCGTTTGAATATTCCTGCTTATAACTGGTGGGGCGAGGCTTGTCATGGCTTGATGGGTGTTAGTGATGTTACTGTTTTCCCACAGGCCATAGCATTGGCAGCAACATTTGATGATGAGCAAGTACATAAAACATTCTCTATGGTATCCGATGAGGCTAGAGGAAGATATAACTCAATTCCTCGTGATGGAGAGATTGGCCCATATGTATCGTCAATACCTAATTTGACTTTTTGGGCTCCAAATGTAAACCTAATACGTGATCCACGTTGGGGTAGAGGTCAAGAAAGTTTTGGTGAAGATCCACATCTGTTATCTAAAATGGGTGTAAATGTAGTTATAGGAATGCAAGGTACTGACTCTACTCATTTCAAAACTCATGCGTGTGCAAAACATTATGCTGTTCACTCCGGTCCTGAACCACTACGTCACGAGTTTAATGCTGTTGTTAGCAAACGTGATTTATGGGAATCATATCTTCCTGCTTTTAAAGCATTGGTGAAAGATGGTAATGTTCAAGAAGTTATGTGTGCTTATACTGCTTTCGATGGTGAACCATGTTGCAGTAGTGGACGATTGCTTATTGATATTCTACGTGAGCGCTGGGGATATGAAGCTATTATATTAACAGATTGCGATGCGATAAATGATTTTTATATTCCGGGAAGACATAATACACATAAAAATGCTGCTGAAGCCAGTGTAGATGCAGTATTGCATGGAACGGATTTGGAGTGTGGACGTTCATATCAATCCCTTAATCAAGCATTGAAGGATGGTAAAATCAGTGAAAAGGATTTGGATGTTTCATTACGTAGAGTTTTCAAAGGACGTTTTCAACTTGGTCTTCTTGATCCTGATGAACTATCTCCATATTCAAAAATTCCGGGATCAGTAGTGGACTGTCAAGCTCATCGTGACCAAGCTTTAACTATGGCACGTTCAAGTCAGGTATTGTTAAAGAATAATGGCATTTTACCATTAAGTAAAGAGGTTAAGAATATAGCTGTAGTTGGTCCTAACATAGATGATGAGATTATGATGCGTGGAAATTATAGTGGAGTCCCTACTCATTGTGTGACAATATTAGAAGGGCTTAAAAAAGCTATACCAAATGCAAACTTTATTGTAGAACAAGGGTCAGGCATAGAAAATAACTATATTGAGTACTCAAAGAATAATCAGGTAATGAGCAATGGGGAAGTTGGGTTCAGTGCTCAATATTTTAATAACCCATCTTTTAGTGGTGAACCTATAAAAACCGTTCAAGTTAAAAAGATAGACTTTCAAACAGAAGGAGGTTATGGATTTGGTGAAGGTGTGCCTACATCTGATTTTTCGGCTAAATACAGTGCTAAATATATAGCAGATAATAGTGGAGAACTCTCTTTCTCTGTCCGTGGAAACAATTTCACTATTCGTGTAAATGGTGATAGCATAGGTGGATTTAAACCTCGTCCTCTCTCGTTTAATTATACTCCTGGGATGGAGTTGACAGAGGAACAACGTCGCGAGCTATTTTCTCAATCATTCCGTCGTCCTTTAACAATCAATCATAAAGTTGAAAAGGGAAAGAGTTATGATATTGAAATTGATTATGTATCGGCTTCAAAAGGTGCTGTTTCTAATCTGATGGTTAATGTAAATGAACGTAAGTTTACTGATTTTGCTTCAATCAAAGATAAGGTAAAAGATGCAGATGTAATTATTTACGTCGGTGGAATCACTCCTTCACAAGAGGGTGAAGGTCACGAACGTTCTACAATAGAACTTCCTCAAGTACAACAGGATTTCTTAAAATCTTTGCGTGAAACAGGGAAACCAGTTGTTTATGTAAACTGTTCAGGCTCGGCTATAGGCTTTGAAAATGTGGATTCATATTATGATGCTCTTCTTCAAGCATGGTATCCCGGTCAAGAGGGTGGTGATGCTGTTGCCGATATCATTTTTGGTGATTATAACCCTTCAGGTAAACTTCCAGTCACATTCTATAAATCAACAGCTCAGCTGCCCGACTTCATGAACTATGATATGAAGGAGCGTACTTATCGATACTTCACCGGTGTTCCTCAGTATTCATTTGGCTATGGCTTGAGTTATACAGATTTCAATTTCGGTAAAGCAAAACTTTCAAAGAAGAAAATTAAAGCCGGAGAAAGTGTAAATATTACTATACCTGTTGAGAATGTAGGAAAAAGAGATGGTGCAGAGGTTGTTCAGGTTTATGTAAAGAGCTTAACAAATCCTAATGCTCCAATCAAGTCGCTAAAAGCATATAAACGTGTGGAGATTAAGAGTGGCGATAAAGCTAAAGTTACTTTAACTCTTACTCCAGATGCTTTTTCATATTACAACGAAAAAATTGATGATTTAGATGTATTCCCAGGAGAATATTTATTACTATATGGTTCTTCTTCACGTGATACAGATTTGCAGTCAATTCCTTTTAGCGTGATATAAAATGTTTAGTTTGACATAATAGTGTTGTTATAATACACACCTTTAAAATAAGTAAGGAGCAGACTTAAAAGCACACTTTATAAATGAAATATCCCTACTGGAGTAATTCCAGTAGGGATATTTTGTTGTTTATATGATTTTTTAATCACCCTTATTATTTAATAATAGTTTCTGGGTTTGTCTATCATTATCTTATAAAGTTGATTACTTTTTCAACCATTTATCCAACCATTTGAAATAAGTTCTTTGCCATAAAATACCATTCTGTGGTTTTAATACCCAGTGGTTTTCATCAGGGTAGAGTAAAAGTTCAGCAGGAATACCACGTAGTACAGCTGCATTGAAAGCAGACATACCTTGTGAAGCTAAAATGCGATAATCTTTCTCTCCATGAATGCACAATATCGGAGTATCCCATTTATCTACAAATTTATGTGGAGAGTTAGCAAATGTGCGTTGAGCAGTAGCATTGTTTTTATCCCAGTATGCACCACCCATATCCCAATTAGCGAACCACATCTCTTCAGTCTCAAGATACTGCTGTTCCATATTAAAGATACCATCATGAGCGATAAATGCTTTGAATCGTTTGTTGTGGTTACCTGCTAACCAATAAACAGAGAAACCGCCAAAGCTGGCACCAACACATCCAATACGATCTTTGTCTACATATGGCTCCTTAGCTAGGTCATCGATAGCTGAAAGATAATCTTTCATACATTGACCTCCGTAATCGCCACTAATCTGTTCCAACCACTCCATACCAAATCCTGGAAGACCGCGACGGTTTGGAGCAATGATTATATATTCGTTGGCTGCCATAATTTGGAAGTTCCATCTATAGCTCCAGAATTGACTTACAGGACTCTGTGGACCACCTTCACAGAATAGTAGAGTAGGGTACTTCTTGTTTGGATCGAAGTTGATAGGGTAGATAACCCATGAGTGAAGATCTTTTCCATCGGTAGCTTTTGTCCATCTAGCCTCAACTTTTCCAATTTTTAATTGATTGAAGATGTGATCATTTTCGTGAGTTATTTGCGCTATCTTACCACTATTTACGTCAAGCGAATATATTTCATCAGCATGACTAATAGAGTGACGTTTAGTGATGATATTATCGCCACACATATTAACCGAAGCATAGTCGTAATCACCATCAGTTAGTTTCTTAACCTCACCCTGTAGGTTTGTAGAGTAGATCATTGATGTTCCATGCCATACGCCTATGAAGTAAAGAGTTGTTGAGTTTTTAGCCCAGCAATAGTCATCTACTCCCGATTCAAACGATTCAGTGACATACTGTTTTTTACCTGTTTCAAGATCCATTACACACAAACGGTTTCTATCACTCTCATAACCATCACGTTCCATGCTCTGCCAAGCAATATACTTACCATCGGGTGAGAACTTAGGATTGATATCATAACCCATATTCTTGTCGGCATCAGATTCACTCTTGCAAAGATTTGTTGTCTTCTTGCTTTCAAGGTTATAAAGGTATATATCTGAGTCGGTAGATATAGCGTAAGCTAATCCCTCTTTCTTACGACTGGTGTATGCAATGCTTTTTGAGTCTGTGCTCCAAGCAAGTTGTTCAATACCACCGAAAGGTTTCATTGGTGCTTCGAATGGTTCACCTAACATAATATCTGTAGCTTCTCCCATTAAATTACCATCAAAAGAAGCAACAAAAGGATGAGGCACAGTTTCAACCCATTCATCCCAATGTTTGTACATTAAGTCATCTACAATAATACCTGTAGCTTTAGGTAAATCAGGATAAATATCAACTGTACGTTCTCCATATTTTATCTGAGATATGAATAGGATTTGTTTGCCATCAGGTGAAAAACTAAAACCTTCAATATCTCCTTGGAAGTTAGATATAATTTTTTTCTCTGTTCCATCTGCATTCATCTCCCATATTTGACTACCACCACTCTCATTGCTTAAAAAAGCAATCTTTTCACCTCCTTTTATCCATTGTGGTTGGCTCTGATTGAAAGGTGATTTGGTCAAAAGAGTGTTGTTTTTACCATCCGAGTCAATAACATACAATTCAGTATGGCTTTTATTCTCTGTCACACTATAGTAAGTAACAGTGTATGCTATTTTTTTACCATTAGGAGATACATCCAATGAGCCAATTCTTCCCATTGCCCATAGTGCTTCGGGAGTAAGCACTCCATCTTTTATCTCAATATTTTGTTTGCCGATAATATTCTCATATTCCGGTCCCGACTCTTTTAGCTCACTACATGAAGTGGCTATCAATAATGAAAGTGACATAAATAGAATATTCCTTTTCTTCATAGGGGTATAATTTAAAAAGGGCAGAATTGTTAAACTCTGCCCCCACTTATTTATTCAACAATTTATTTTTTGTTTCTGTTCATCTTTTCTCTTTGTATTCTCTCTTGCTCTTTCTGTAAAGCTTCAAGTTTACCCATTAATCCACCACCACCGGCAGCTTTTTTCTGACCATTCTTAGCTTTATACTCTTGAAGTTTAGCAAGAAGCTTTTTCTCATCAGTAACTTTTCTTAAAACTACCATAGTTAATATACCGATAAGACCGGAGATAAAGTAGTAGTAGTTAAGACCTGCTGAGTAGTCATTGAATATGAAAATAAACATTACCGGCATAAGATACATCATCCATTTCATGATAGGCATCTGCTGTTGTCCACCCATGCTCATATCTTGTTGCTTCATAGTATATACAGTATTCAAAATATTAGTTATACTGAAAAGAAGACAGAATAAGCTAAGATGATTACCAAGAAGAGGAATATTTGTTCCCCAATTAATCAAATCATCGTAAGTTGACATATCAGGAGCCCAAAGGAAACTTTGTTGACGAAGCTCAATAGCGTTAGGAACAAAGAAGAATAGCGCCATGAATACAGGCATTTGGATAAGCATTGGAAGACATCCTCCCATAGGGCTTACGCCATATTGACTGTAAAGAGCCATTGTCTCCTGTTGTTTCTTAAGTGCATCCTCTTGCTTAGGATATTTTGCATTTATCTCCTGTATATAAGGTTTTAGCACACGCATCTTAGCCGATGACATATACGACTTACGAGTAGCAGGGTAAACAAGTAACTTAACAATAATAGTCATTAAAAGAAGTACTACACCCATGCTTAATCCCCAACCTGATAGCCAGTCGAATAGGTTTACAGTAAACCATCTATTTATCCAGCGAATAATAGGCCATCCTAGGTATACTAGATCTTCCAGTTCAAGGTCTTTCTGAGAAAGACTTAAATCATTACTAGCAAGTAAAGTCTTGAAGTGGTTTGGACCAAAATACAACTGCATGTTGGTTGATTTAGCACCTGTAGGATCAAAGAAAGTAGACATATCGGCAGTATAATCTTTCAAATAACCGCTATTCTCTTTCTGAGGGTCTGACTCAAGAGATACTTTTGTAAAGTCTTGATCGGCAATAAATACAGAAGAGAAGAACTGATTTTTGAATGCAATCCAATCAACATTTTCTTTTATCTCTTCGTTAGCTTTTTTCGACTCACTAAGATAATCCGAGTGCTCACCAACAGTTTTATATGTTAATGAAGTATATCTCTGTTCAAAATTGTAACCTTTTTCAAGCTGACGAGCCTTTTGAAACCAGTTAATATTTACACTCTTTGTTTGAGAAGAGAAGAAATTACTCATTCCCTTTGCAGTGAGTCTAAAGTTCACCATGTAGCTGTTTGGCAATAGTGAGTAGTCAAAGTCAATGTAACCACCATTACTACTATTCAAACGCATTGTTACTGTGCTATCAGTAGTATTGAGAGTTTGGAAATAGTAATCTTTTGTCAGAATGTTTTCAACTTTTCCATCGAAAGCAAAATTCATTTCTGAATCTTTCTCATCGAAAAGAACAAGTGGTTTGCCATCTTGACCATTATACTCTTTCATCATAGCCGAGCAAACTCTACCTCCTTTATTGGTTAAAGTAAG
>JAEZKJ010000053.1 GCA_023415545.1 Bacteroidota bacterium | reverse complement strand
TTACAAACTCATTATAGCGTGTAAAAATATCTAACTCTTCAATTTCATAATCAGCGATACCACTATTTATACCTTTTATATATTTGTCAAGCGAAGAAATATTCCATTGTCTGGATGTGATATTGTAGGAGTGCGCAGCAGGTCCACAACCTAGATATTTAAAACCTTTCCAATAGCTGGAATTGTGTTTTGAGTAAAGTCCTGGTTTTGAAAAATTGGATATTTCATAATGTTCGTACCCGGCACTTTTCAGCTTCTTAATTAATGTTGAGAACATTTCAACGCTAGTTGTTTCACTAACTTCCTTAACTTTATTGTTGTTTCTCAACTCCCACATTTTTGTGCCTTCTTCATAAATAAGGTGATAAGCCGAAATATGTTCCGGATTAAGAGTTGTGATAATATCTAAGTCTCTATTCCAACTATCCATGCTTTCGCCTGGTAACCCATACATAAGGTCTAAGCTAATATTTTGGAAACCATGTTTCCTACAAACATTAAAAGCTTCTATTGCTTGTGATGAGTTGTGTCGACGATTAAGTAATTTCAATATGTCGTCGTTGAAAGTTTGTATGCCAATGCTAATTCTATTGAAAGGAAGAGAAGCAAGCATAGAAACATATTCATCAGATAAATCATCAGGATTTGCTTCTAGAGTGATCTCTTCACAATCATCAATATTGTAATAGTTATTTATCGTTTTAAATATCTTTTCAAAATGATTTCTATCAAGTTGTGAAGGAGTTCCTCCACCCAAATAAATCGTTTTTATCTTTTCGTTATGTAGATACTCTTTTCTCATCTCTAACTCTTTGCATAGTGCATCAACATAATCATTAATACGATTACTTTGAGTTGTAGAGTAAAAGTCACAATATATACATCTCTTTTTACAAAAAGGAACGTGAATATATATACCTGCCATAGTTTATTTGTTTTTACAAAGATAATTTATTAGTTACTATTAAAGTATTAGGTATAGTTAATAAGATGGTTTATTCAAAAACTTTTATCATTTTGGTGCTTTAAAACATAATTTAGTAACACATACGTTTTCATTGTTTTTCTAATCAATAATTTATATTTTGCAAAAGTGTTAAAAGGTATGAAACTCATATCTTCAAATTTCTAATTAAATATTGAATATCATGAAAGTATATCAGACTAACGAAATTAAAAACATTGCACTTTTAGGCAATGATGGAGCAGGAAAGACCACCCTCACAGAGTCTTTACTCTTTGAGAGTGGTGTTATAAAACGTCGTGGTAGAATTACTGCTAAAAATACTGTCAGCGATTATTTCCCTGTTGAACAGGAATATGGTTATTCTGTATTTTCTACAGTGTTCCACACAGAATGGAATGGAAAGAAATTAAATATTATTGATTGTCCTGGAAGTGATGACTTCGTAGGAGCAGCAATGACAGCATTGAATGTAACAGATACTGCTATACTTTTATTAAATGGACAATATGGTGTAGAGGTAGGTACTCAAAATCATTTTCGTTATACTGAAAAACTAGGTAAGCCTGTTCTATTTCTTGTAAATCAGTTAGATAATGAAAAGTGTGATTTTGACAACGTATTGGAGCAATTAAAAAATATATATGGCCCAAAGGTTGTTCAAATACAGTACCCACTTCAAACAGGTCCTGATTTTCATGAGTTAATTGACGTTCTTCTTATGAAGAAATATTCATGGAAACCAGAAGGTGGTGCACCAATTATTGAAGAAATTCCAGAGTCGGAGAAAGAAAAAGCAATGGAGTTACATAAAATCCTTGTTGAAGCTGCAGCTGAGAATGATGAAGCTTTGATGGAAAAATTCTTCGAATCTGAAACATTGACTGAGGATGAAATGAGAGAGGGTATCCGTAAAGGATTAGCTTCACGAGGTATGTATCCTGTATTCTGTGTATGCGCTGGTAAAGACATGGGTGTACGACGTTTAATGGAGTTCTTGGGTAATGTTGTACCATTTGTTGATGAAATGCCTCCTGTATTAAACACAAAAGGACAAGTTGTTAAACCTGATTCAAATGGTCCTACTTCACTATATTTCTTTAAAACTGCTGTTGAACCACATATCGGTGGAGTTCAATATTTTAAAGTTATGAGTGGAACAATTCATGCAGGTGATGACCTTACAAATGCTGACAGAGGTTCTAAAGAGAGAATTGCACAGTTATTTGTTTGTGCAGGAGCTAATAGAATTGAAGTAGAAGAGTTGAAAGCCGGTGATATTGGTTGTAGTGTTAAACTGAAAGATGTTAGAACAGGTAATACATTGAATGGAAAAGATTGTGATAATAGATTTGACTTTATTAAATATCCAAACTCTAAATATTCAAGAGCTATCAAACCTGTTAATGAGTCGGATACTGAAAAGTTGATGACTATTCTTCATCGAATGCGAGAAGAAGATCCAACATGGATTATTGAACAGTCTAAGGAGTTAAAGCAAATTATTGTTCATGGTCAAGGAGAGTTCCATTTACGTACATTGAAATGGAGAATTGAGAATAATGAAAAGGTTCAAATCAAGTTTGAAGAGCCAAAAATCCCATATCGTGAAACTATTACTAAGATGGCCCGAGCTGACTATCGACATAAAAAACAGTCGGGTGGAGCTGGACAGTTTGGTGAAGTTCATCTTATAGTAGAGCCATATTATGATGGAATGCCATTACCTGAGACATACAAATTCAATGGACAAGAATTTAAGATAAATAAAAAAGGTGAAGAAATTGTTCCTTTAGAATGGGGAGGTAAACTTGTATTTATTAATAGTATCGTTGGTGGTTCTATTGATAGTAGATTTATGCCTGCTATATTAAAAGGTATAATGAGCCGTATGGAACAGGGACCTCTTACAGGTTCGTATGCTCGAGATGTACGAGTTATTGTTTATGATGGTAAGATGCACCCGGTAGATTCTAACGAAATTTCATTTATGCTTGCCGGAAGAAATGCTTTCAGTGAAGCCTTTAAAAATGCTGGTCCAAAAATCTTAGAGCCTATTTATGATGTTGAAGTGTATGTGCCAAGTGATAGAATGGGTGATGTTATGAGTGACTTGCAGGGTAGAAGAGGACTTATTATGGGAATGAACAGCGAAAATGGATATGAAAAACTTGTAGCTAAAGTTCCTCTTAAAGAGATGTCTTCATACTCAACTTCGCTTAGCTCACTTACCGGTGGACGTGCATCATTTATAATGAAGTTTGCAAGTTATGAACTTGTTCCAGCTGACGTACAAGAAAAATTAATGAAGGAGTTTGAAAGTAAAGAAGAAAAAGAAGACTAATTTACTTAATAAAATAATATCTTTAATCGGCGTATTTGTTAAAATACGCCGATTTTTATTTAAAATAATTCAAAAATTTATCATTTATTATTGGAAGTGATTATATATTTTTATTATTTTGTAAACTATTAATAGGTTAAATTTGTTATAATTATATATCAATACTCTTAATTGATTTTTTTATTTAAAATTGATAATTCAAATCAATAATATTTAAGGGATTGTGTTAACGGATTAGCCGTTTTTAATTTTGCTGACATGAAAAAGTCAACGATTTGGATTTTAAGTATTGTAATGGGATTATCATTTCTTAGTTTGCTATACCTGCAGGTAAAGTATATCGAAGAGATGGTAAAGATGCGTAAAGAGCAGTTTGATGAGTCTGTTCAAAGAAGCCTTGTTTCAGCATGTAAAAATGTTGAGTTGGTTGAAACAAAAAAATATCTTGAAGATGATGTTATAGCTACAGAAAAGGCAGCACAACTATCTAAAGAGAACCAACAGGTAGAAGAACAGACAGAAGAACAGGAGAGTGGTGTAGTAGAAAAATCTCATCATTATTCAGCAAGTTCGGATGGTTTGTCGGGGTACTCAAGTTTTGAATTTAAGATGCGAGTTACCAATGTTCGTCCCTCGAGTGTGCCAAAAGCTATAATCTCAACGGGTAAAAATATACCGCAAACATCAAGAGCCTTGCAAGAGATTGTGAAGAATCGCTATGTATATCAAAGAGCTCTTTTGGATGAAGTGGTCTATAATATATTGTACAATGCTAGTGATAAGCCTTTAAAAAAGAGAGTTAATTTTAAACAACTAGATCTTTTTCTAAAGACAGAACTACTAAATAATGGAATTGATATACCATACCATTTTTCGGTAACCGATAGAGATGGTACTGATGTATATAGATGTCCTGACTATACTGATGAAGGTAGTGAAAGTACCTATTCAAGGGTGATATTTAGAAATGATCCACCTGCAAGAATGGGAGTTGTAAATATTCACTTCCCTACAATGAACAGTTATATATTCAGTTCTGTTAAATTTATGATACCGTCATTAATATTCACTTTGGTTTTGTTAGTGACCTTCATATTTACAATCTACATTATCTTCCGTCAAAAGAAGTTGACAGAGATAAAAAATGATTTTATAAACAATATGACTCATGAGTTTAAGACACCAATTTCAACAATATCGCTAGCTGCTCAGATGTTGAAGGACCCGGCTGTAGCTAAATCACCGGCGATGTTCCAACATATATCTGGTGTAATAAATGATGAGACAAAGAGATTACGCTTCCAGGTTGAAAAAGTTCTTCAGATGTCTATGTTTGAGCGACAGAAGACAATATTAAAGATGAAGGATATTAATGCTAATGAGCTTATAAAAGGTGTAATCAACACATTCACTTTAAAAGTTGAGAAGTATAATGGAACAATCACTTCAGAACTATTAGCTGAAGATCCACATATTTTTGTGGATGAGATGCATTTTACCAACGTTATTTTCAATCTGTTGGATAATGCAGTTAAGTACAAAAAGCCCGAAGGTGAATTGCTTTTAAATGTAAAGACATGGAATGATTCGGGTAAACTATATATATCGATACAGGATAATGGTATTGGTATAAAGAAGGAGAATTTAAAAAAGATATTCGATAAGTTTTATCGTGTACATACAGGCAATCTTCATGATGTTAAGGGATTTGGATTGGGATTGGCTTATGTGAAAAAGATTATTAAGGATCACAAAGGTACTATACGTGCTGAGAGTGATATAAATGTAGGAACGAAATTTATAATAATATTACCTTTATTAAAAAATGAATAGTATGGACGAAAAATTGCGTATTTTGTTATGCGAAGATGATGAAAATCTTGGCATGCTTTTAAGAGAATATTTGCAGGCAAAAGGGTATTCTGCTGAATTGTGTCCTGACGGAGAAGCTGGTTATAAAGCTTTTTTGAAAAATAAATTTGATTTGTGTGTTCTTGATGTAATGATGCCTAAAAAAGACGGATTTACTTTGGCACAAGAAATACGCAGTGCTAATGCTGAAATTCCAATTATTTTCCTTACTGCTAAAACTCTTAAAGAGGATATACTTGAAGGATTTAAAATTGGTGCTGATGATTACATTACTAAACCTTTCAGCATGGAAGAACTTACTTTCCGTATTGAAGCAATACTTCGTCGTGTACGCGGAAAGAAAAATAAGGAGAGTACTGTTTATAAACTTGGTAAGTTCACTTTCGATACTCAAAAACAGTTGCTTACTATTGATAATAATAGCACTAAATTAACGACAAAAGAATCTGAACTTTTAGGCCTTCTTTGTGCACATGCTAATGAAATATTGCAGCGTGACTTTGCTTTGAAGACTATTTGGATTGATGATAACTATTTTAATGCAAGAAGTATGGACGTATATATTACAAAACTTCGTAAGCATTTAAGAGAAGATCCATCTATTGAGATTATCAATATTCATGGTAAGGGTTATAAACTTATTACTCCTGAGGCAGAATAATTTTTTAAATAGATAATAAATCCTTTTGAAATTCTATATATAAAAATGAGCTTGGTAAACACCAAGCTCATTTTTATTATAACTTTATTATGAATAATATTAGTTACAAAATAACTTTTGTATGGTTCAAAAAGCGTTATAAAAAGTTTAGTTAAACTTTTTATTCAACCATTTTTTTGTTTATAACAATGTAAGCAATTAATCCAATTATCATAAGAGCTAAAGAACCTCCAAGAACAGCATTATTGTTTACAAGATCGCTTCCTGTAGCGAATATAACAATCATTATTAAGGCTCCTAAAACCATTAAAATAAGTCCAAGGCTTTTAAGTAAGATTTTCATGTGTGTATTTAATTAAATAGATTATTATTATAGTGATTACAAATTAAAGCATAATTCTATTACAGAAGAAATTATTTAGAAAAAAAATAAACGATTTCCGGAAAAATCATTAATCTTTTACGTTAGAAAATATTCTCTTCAATACATCATGGGAAATCTTGAGCTCTTCAATACCTACTCCTTCTAAAGCCTCTTTTAAAGTTTCGTTTGTGATCTCATTTACTTTATCCTCAAGTTGCCTGCCGGTTTTTGTTAAATGTATACGGTTTGTTCGTCTATCACTCTTATCCGAAATTCTTACAACTAGATGTTGTTTTTCCATATTGTCAATAAGTCTTGTCATACTTGGCTTGTCCTTATAAGTTGCATCACACAACTCTTGTTGAACTACTCCATCTTTATTCCAAAGAAAAAGAAGCACAGTCCATTGCTCGGGAGTGATATCAATATTATTGCTTCTGAACTTGCGACTGAGCTTTCTGTTTATGGCAGCCGAAACTTTTCCGTTCAGAATTGCAAAAAAAAGATGCATGTCAAAACCTAATTCTTCTATCATAAAATGATTGTTTAAACAACTTTACCACAAATATACAAAAATAGAGTTCAT
>JAEZKJ010000011.1 GCA_023415545.1 Bacteroidota bacterium | reverse complement strand
TACCATCTCTTGCTGTCATCTTTTCACAAGTTATATCCATAGGTAAGTATGTAGCATCTTGATGCACATTATACATTTTGAAGATATAATATGTTGGAGTCAAAACCATTTTGTCTTCTTTAGTAAGGATCATTGATTGAAGCACATTAGCTACCTGAGCTATATTAGCCATTTTTACTCTATCTGCATATCTATGGAATACGTCAAGTGATAATGAGGCAACAAAAGCATCTCTTAATGTGTTTTGCTGATAAAGATGGCCTGGATTTGTTCCTGGTTCACAATCCCACCAAGTTCCCCATTCATCTACTAATAAGTCAACCTGTTTTTTTGGATCGTATTTATCCATTATCTCAATGTGCTTTTTAATTACAGGTTCTATTTCAAGACATTTTCCAATAGTCCAGTAATAATCTTCATCATTGAATTTTGTTGCAGAACCTTTACTTCCATCCCAACCAAGAACGGTATAGTAGTGTAATGAAACACCATCCATTTTCTGTCCTATGTTCTTCATTAACACTTCTGTCCAATTATAGTCATAATCAGAAGCTCCACTACCAATTTTATAGAGTTTATTACCATCATAATTTCTACAATAAGTAGAATATCTTCTATAAAGATCGGAATAATATTCAGGACGCATGCTTCCACCACATCCCCAACTCTCATTTCCTACTCCTAAGAATTTAACTTTCCATGGTTTTTCGCGTCCATTCTCTTTTCTTAGTTTTGCCATTGGACTTCCTTGCTCGGATGTCATATATTCAACCCACTTAGCAAGTTCTTCTACTGTTCCACTACCAACATTACCACTGATATATGGTTCACACTCCAAAAGTTCACAAAGATTCAAGAATTCATGAGTTCCGAAACTGTTATCTTCAACTGTACCACCCCAGTTATTATTTACCATCTTTGGACGATTTTCTTTTGGGCCAATACCATCCATCCAATGATATTCATCAGCAAAGCAACCTCCTGGCCAACGTAAAACTGGTACTTTTAAATCCTTTAAGGCTTTTACAACATCATTGCGATATCCGTTAGTATTCGGAATAGATGAATTCTCACCTACCCATAGTCCACCATATATACAGCTACCTAAATGTTCGGCAAATTGGCCGTAAATTTCTTTGCTTATTGTCTGATTCCCTTTTTCAGGAAAGATTGTGATTGTGCTTTTATTTTGCGCAGATAGTGGTAAAGCACAACATAGAGCGATAGTTAAAAGTGTTTTTTTCATAATAAAAATATAAGAGTCTTATAATATGTAAGTTTTCAAATATAAGCAAAATAAAGAGATTGACTACAAATATTAAATGTATTTTTTACACTAATCTATTTTTTATGTTTAACTATTTAATAAATAGTTATATTTGCACATAATTTAAAAAACAATGAACTCAAAAAGAATTATTATTTCGGTCCTTATTGTTATAGCCGTCATAGGATCTATTTTTATGGGAAGTATTTATTACATTTTCTTCTCACCAAAATTTAACATCGATAAAACAGTTTACATATATATAGATAGAGATGACAATATAGATTCTGTATTGAATAAAATAACTATCGCTGCAAATCCAGATGATTTGTATGGTTTCAATTACCTATCAAAAAAGAATAATTACGCAACCAATATTAAAACTGGAAAATATGAAATCAAGCCTGACGACAATTTAAGATATCTTTTTAGAAGATTGTCAAAAGGTTATCAAACTCCAATAAATCTTACTATCCCAAGTGTGCGCACAATTGATAAACTTTATAAAACTCTTTCAAAGCAATTAATGGTCGATTCTTTAGAACTTGCAACTGCTTTCAGCGATAGTTTATTAATTAGTCAAAGTGGCTATAATGTTCAAACTCTTCCAGCACTATTTATTCCTAATACTTACCAAGTATATTGGAACATTTCACCCGATAAGTTAATAGAAAGAATTATTAAAGAAAATAAGAAATTTTGGAACGCAGATAGATTGAAGAAAGCAGAAGAGCTGAAACTAACACCTATTGAAGTATCTACGCTTGCATCAATCGTTGAAGAGGAAACAGCAAATAAATTAGAAAAACCAATGGTTGCCGGACTTTACTTAAACAGATTAAAGAGAGGTATGTTATTACAAGCTGATCCATCTGTTAAGTTTGGTTTGCAAGACTTCACATTAAGAAGAATACTAAATAAACATTTGCTTGTTGATTCACCATACAATACTTATAAATATGCAGGACTACCTCCAGGTCCTATTAGAATTCCAACGATTGATGGAATAGAAAGTGTTCTTAACTATTCACGTCATAATTACCTTTATATGTGTGCTAAAGAGGATTTTTCAGGAACACATAACTTTGCTGAAAATATGGCACAGCATCAGATAAATGCAAGGAAATATCAACAAGCTCTAAATAAAAGAAACATAAAATAATAGGTTGTAAATAATTGTTATGCATTATAAGGTAACCATAATTCAGGTTACAGAAAAAATTAGGGAGGTATCATGAAAGATACTTCCCTTTATATTGTCCTTTGTTTTTTGTCATCTTACCATATTCTATAGCATGTGTAGGGCAAGAGTGATAACAAGCTAAACATTGCGTACAATGATTCCCCCAAACCGGATTTCCATCCTTTATTGTTACATTATCTATAGTACAAGCTTTTTCGCATTTACCACAACTTATACAAAGTTCTTTATTTACATAATAAGGTTTTGCTGTTAAACCAAACTTATTGAAAAGAGGATAAATGATTCTACTTTTAATAAATGGTAAAGGGCCTACATGACACTCGTACTTATTCATTATGATATTATCATTAAGCTTATTACAAATATGCTCAATTCGTGCATTAGCTCCCATCACTTTATTCTTTTCTATAGCTATGTCATCTATATCAAAACCAGGTAATGCTACATAAGTATTAGGCATCATTATTGAGAAGCCGGCACTGCATGGCCAAGAACGTCGGTTTATAGCATTACTGAATATTGTTGCTGTCAATCCGACTTCATCACCACAACAGCATACAAAATAGATATAACGAGGAGACTTTATTTTTACTGAACGAACAAAATCAAGGACTATTTTGGGAGGTCCCCAAGCATAAACAGGAAAAATAAAACCTACTTTCTCATTCTCCAAAAGAGTATATTCACAATCTAAACTTCCCTTTTGAGCTATATCAATGACTTTATCATTTAATGAGTTAGCAATCTTATTAGCTACCCATTTGGAGTTACCAGTTCCTGAAAAATAGAATATCATATATTTACTATTATTAGTATTAGAATAGTTATAATAAAAAGAAACGATGCCAACAAATTGACATCGTTCTCTCTTATATTAAAGCCGCATTAGTGATGCGATGA
>JAEZKJ010000009.1 GCA_023415545.1 Bacteroidota bacterium | reverse complement strand
CTTTCACATCATTATTCAAACCTGCGTGATAGAATGTGGCAGTAATATTATTAAGATTCAAGAAGTTAGAAATCTCCTTTGTCTTCTTTCTATTCCTGGTATATACAATAGCCGAGCCATTCATCTTTGTTAAAATATGAAGTAGCTCCTCCATTTTATTCTCCGTATTACGGACAATGTACGCAAGATTGCTTCTTTCAAAACTCATCTTGAATACTTTTCCATCTTTAAAATCTAGCTGTTTCTGAATATCTTCAACAACCTCACTAGTAGCTGTTGCTGTAAGAGCTAGAACAGGAACATTGGGTAGGAGAGAACGTATCTCGGAAATTTTAGTATAAGCGGGTCGGAAATCGTATCCCCATTGTGATATACAATGTGATTCATCAACAGTGATCATGCTCACATTCATAGCCTTTAGCTTGGCTTTGAAAAGATCAGTATCAACTCTTTCGGGTGAGATATAGAGGAATTTGTAATCACCAAAGATACAGTTTTCAAGTGCTACAACAATCTCTTCGCGAGTCATACCTGAGTAAACAGCTACTGCTTTGATGCCACGATCTTTTAGATTACGCACCTGATCCTTCATCAATGCAATAAGGGGGGTGATAACGATGCAAATGCCAGGTTTAGAAAGTGCCGGTACCTGGAAGGTGATAGATTTACCCCCTCCAGTGGGCATTAACCCAAGAGTATCGTGCCCTTGTCCGATGCTTTCAATGATCTCTTCCTGTATTCCACGGAAGTCATCATAGTTCCAATATTTTTTTAAAATCTCTTTATAAGTCATGATTAATGAGATAGAAAAAGAGATTAACTATCGATCTTCGCTTGGCCTAATATCTTCAATTTGAAGTTGCACTTCTCCACGTTTGTGGGTGTTATCTTCTATTGTGTAGCATATATCAAACGAACGTTTAGTCTTGATGTAGCGTGCTTGAGAACTTTGTCCAAAAGCTATACCATTCATAACGTTATTCGATTTGTTGTCAACAAGCTCTAATTTTATATGTTCTTGCTCTCTTCCTACAACTTTACTTGTTCCATAGTCATAAACATTATGAGTACAGAATACAGGTTTCTGATTATCAGGACCAAAAGGATTAAATTTCCTCAAGTCAGAGTGGAACTTTGGAGTTATATCTTTAAAGTCTATCTCTGCATCAATATCGATAACGGCACTGGTCTGTTCAGGTAGAATATTTTGAGTAACATATTCCTCGAATCTACGAGTAAATTCAGCTACATTCTCAACTTTCATCGATAATCCTGCCGCATAAGTATGTCCTCCAAAGTTTTCAAGTAGGTCGCGACAATATTCTATAGCTTTATATACATCGAAACCTGACACCGAACGAGCTGATCCTGTTGCCATATCATCTGTACGTGTAAGCACAACAGCCGGACGATAATAAATTTCCGTCAATCGTGATGCCACAATACCTATAACCCCTTTATGCCAATCTTCATTAAAAAGCACAATAGAGCGTCTGTTTTCCAAACCTTCAAGTTTGTCAACAATATTGTTAGCCTCTTCGGTCATGCTCTTGTCAAGGTCCTTACGAGTCTCGTTGTATTGATTTATTTGATTTGCCTTCTCAAGAGCTGTTGAAAAGTCTTTTTCAATAAGCAATTCTACTGCCTCTTTACCATTTTGTATTCTGCCTGATGCATTAATACGTGGTCCTATTTTGAAAACAATGTCTCCAACAGTAATGCCTCTTTCCGAAAGACCGCAAATATCAATAATTGATTTAAGTCCTACACTTGGATTAGAGTTTAACTGTTTTAATCCATGGTAAGTAAGGATACGGTTTTCACCCATTATAGGCACGATATCTGATGCCACACTTACAGCCACAAGATCGAGTAGTGGAGTTAGTTGTGAGAACTCTATTCCGTTGTTAATGGCGAAAGCCTGCATGAACTTAAAACCTACTCCACATCCCGACAGATGATCGTAAGGATATGTTGAATCAGCTCTTTTAGGATTTAATATAGCCACAGCAGGTGGCAGTTCATCATCAGGAACGTGATGGTCACAGATAATGAAATCTATACCTTTCTCTTTGGCATAAGCTATCTCATTAATAGCTTTTATTCCACAGTCAAGAACTATGATAAGTTTTACATCTGTTTGAGCTGCATAGTCTATTCCCTTTTGCGAAACACCATATCCCTCATTATATCTATCGGGGATATAATAATCAATATTGGAATAAAACTGTTGAAGGAACTTGTAGACAAGAGCTACAGCAGTAGTACCATCAACGTCATAATCGCCATAGATGAGCACACGCTCTTTTCTACCCATAGCTTGGTTGAGCCTTTCGACTGCAATATCCATGTCCTTCATCAGAAAAGGATCATGAAGTTCACTAAGCTGTGGATGGAAGAATCGTTTTGCATCTGTAGCAGATGTTATTCCTCTTTCAAGTAATAGTTTGGCAAGGATTGGACTTATTCCCAAATCCCTACCTAAAGCTTTAGCTTTCTCTATTATTTCTTGTTGTGGAGGTTGATAATTCCATTTATGGTTCATTTTATATATTGTTTTTTCTTTTTCCTTGCTCAAAATAGAGTGAAAAGTATGCTTTTTCTCACTTTATTCAATTTGTAAAGTTATGAAAAAACAAATAAAAATACCGCTAAATCTATATATATTTTATAGACTTAGCGGTAATGTTTTATTATTAAGAATATTATTTGCTATTTTTATTTTATACCCAATTTCTTAGCAATATCTTTAGGAATAGCATTTTTATTTACAATTATGTTAATTGTTTTGTAGCGAACATAAGGTTTAGAAACATACCAAATACCATTATATTTGTTTGCTGTACCCCATGAATTTTTTACCATATAGTACTCGTTACCTTGTTGATCTTTAGCAATACCATAGATAAGCATTCCATGATCATCAGTAGTTTCCCAGTTGTCATATGCCTCTTGACGATCCTCTTGAGTAACCAATTTTTGTGGTTGAGGTTTTGTAGTCAAGTTTCTTTGAGCAGGAGTAAGTTTCAACCAATGAGCCATATCTGAACCTGAAAGTTCCTGAACTTTCTCAACATCAGGAAGAACAGCAATGCCATTACGAGTAAATCCTTCTTCACTTACGTCAGCTCCCCAAGCAACTGTATAACCTTTGTTGATTGAGTTATCGAAAACTTGCATAAGTTCATCGATAGGTAAATTGTATGATTTAGCCCAACGCCAGTTATCTGGAATCTCAATAACAAAAGATTCATAAAATGGGTGATGAGAGAATGATGTCAATGATACGTAGTCATCAGGGTTTAATCCTGTTGACTCAAAGAATGTTTGTGGAGTATACTCTTTGCCTTTATAGGTAAATTTCTCAGGACGTTTGCCTAAATATGCATCGAAAACACCTGATAAAGCCTCTTTCCATAGTGGAGTACGTTGAGGAGTAGATTGAAGCTTTTTCAACTTGCTTTTTGAAATAGCATTTACCATAGCGTCAGTAACAACAGATAGTTCTGTGTGATTACTTAGCGTATCACCATACATTACGCCAGCCGGCATTTCAGAATCTGGGATAAGACCAAATTTCTTTAAACCATATAAAACATCATAGAAAGAACCTCCTTGTGCAAATGATACATCACCATGAGTACGAATAGCTGCTTCAGCTCTATCCATATATGTATTATAAACCATATGCATCTCAGAAAAATCATAAGTACCTTTACCCATACGTAAAAGCTCAGATTCTAAGAATGCCATAGATGAGTAACACCAGCATGTTCCGGCACGATTTTGATTCTTTATTGATGTGATAGGCAACTCTTTTACTGTTGTAAAGATAAAACCCTCTTCTTTTATCGAGTCTTTTTTGCTCTCCTGTGCAAAAGCAGAAGAAAGTGTCAGTGCTGCTGCAGCAGCAAATAAAGTAAATCTTTTCATCGAAAAATATTTATTGTTGTTTTAATTATTCATTATATCCTCAACTTCGCTAACTGTGATAGGAATACGTTTATCACCAGTAAAACGGGAGCCATCGGCTGTAATTAAGATATCATCTTCAAGTCGGATTCCACCAAAATCTTTAAACTTCTCTATCTCATCATAACAAAGGAAATCAGTATGCATCTTATCTTCTCTCCATTTATCGATTAATGCAGGTATAAAGTAGCATCCTGGTTCATCGGTAATAACAAAACCCTCTTCAAGTTCACGTCCCATTCTCAATGAAGCAAGACCGAATTGTGTTGATGGACGAACTTTATCATCATATCCAACATAAATCTGACCAAGATTCTCCATGTCATGAACATCAAGTCCTAACATGTGTCCTAATCCATGAGGCATGAATAGCGCATGAGCACCGGCAGCCACAGCCTCTTCTATATTACCTTTCATCAAGCCTATATCCTTAAGACCTTGCGCAAGAACTTTACAAACTTCAAGATGAATAGATTTATAAGTTATTCCTGGCTTAGCAAGTTCCAAAGCTTTGTCATGAGCAGCAAGAACAGTGTTGTATATATCTTTTTGACGATTATCGAATTTGCCACTTACTGGGAATGTACGTGTATGATCGGAGCAGTAGTTGCTTACTCTCTCAGCACCCGCATCTGTTAGCATCAATCTTCCACTTTCAAGTATATTTCCATGGAAATGGTTGTGCAAAGTTTGTCCGTTTTGAGTTAGAATAGTAGGGAATGATACCATGCTTCCGAACGAAGAGGCTATACCCTCAATTACACCGGTTATATATTGTTCGCTTACGCCCGGTTTACAAAGGCGCATAGCAGTTGTATGCATCTCATATCCAATGTTACAAGCTTTATCTATCTCTTCAATTTCACAAACCTCTTTTTTAGAGCGTAATTTTACAATAGCTTTTATCAACTCAACAGATGCGTAATCCTTTGTAGCTGCAGCTTTAATACCTGTCAACTCTTCAATCATCATCATAGTGTCATGACGATAAGGAGGAGTGAAATGCACAGCCCTTTTTGATTTTATCGCTGTTGATACGAACTCTTTAAGTTGGCTTAATGGGTAGCTTTTTTCAACACCTACCTTATTGGCTAACTCTTTTACACTTGGTTGATTCCCCATCCATATAATATCATCCATGGTGAAATCATTTCCAAATAGATACTCTTCATTATTGTCAATATCTATGATGGCAGCAAAACCTGGATTCTGAATACCAAAAAAATAGATGAATGAGCTATCCTGTCTAAATTTATATGTATTATCGGGGTAATTTGTTGGTGCCTCATTGTTTCCTAAAAAAAGGATTATTCCTTTACTAACCTCTTTTTTTAAAGCTTCACGGCGATTTTTGTATACTATAGATTCGAACATAGTTATTTATATTAAGTGTTCTTAACTAATGACCTTATTGCAAAGGTAATAATTTATATTTTAAATAACTCTTTATAATTATTGGAAAAAGATAACTTTGCGTCGAACTTATTCTTGATTTGATTGTTAGGTGTTATTGAATATGAAAATTGATAGTAAAACAGGATTAGTTCTTGAAGGAGGAGGAATGAGAGGCGTTTTCACATGTGGTGTCCTTGATTATTTTATGGACAACGATATGTGGTTCCCTTATTGTGTGGCTGTTTCAGCAGGTGCATGTAATGGCCTTTCATATATGTCACGTCAACGAGGAAGAGCTAAATTTAGCAATATAGACATGCTTGATCAATACCATTATATTGGTATTAAACATCTTTGGAAAAATCATAGCATTCTTGATCAAGAGTTATTGTTTAAGGAGTTTCCTAATGTCATACATCCTTTCGATTATGATGAGTATAAAAAAAATAGTGCTCGTTTTGAGATGGTGACAACAAACTGTTTAACAGGGAGAGCTTGCTATATGGAGGAGAAGATAGATATGAAGCGACTCATAGAGATAGCAAGAGCATCCAGCAGTTTACCTTTTGTCTGTCCGGTTGTTTATGTTGATAAGGTACCTATGCTTGATGGAGGAATTGTTGACTCTATTCCAATTGTGCGTGCTTTTGAACAAGGTTATTCAAATATTGTTGTTGTTACAACTCGAAATAGAGGTTATCGAAGTGATGAGAAGGATATAAAAATACCCTCGTTTATATATAAAAAATATCCTCGTTTACGAGTGGTACTCAGCAAGCGATGTAAACTATATGATGATCAGTTAGATCTGCTCGAAAAACTAGAAGATGAAAAGAAAATAGTTGTTATACGTCCAATAAAAACGATGGAAGTGGATAGGATAAGTACAGATATTGAAAAACTAACAGCTTTGTATGAAGAGGGATATGAATGTGCAAAGCAAGCAATGTCATCATTGTAACTCTTTTTAGATAAATTGGAAAACATATATAGTGTATACTAACTTATAGTATACATATTTAATTATAAAATACGATGAATTACTTAGGCGAATCTATTGCTCTTGTTGTAGCGCTGTCGTGGACAGTAACAGCCCTTTTTGCTGAAGTGGCAAGTAAAAGGTTGGGTTCACTGCAATTGAATGTAATAAGAATGATTTTGTCTCTTCTTATGCTTTCGGTTGCACTTTTTTTTATGTCAGGTAGCTTTTTCCCCATAGGCACCGATGCAAGTACATGGTTTTGGCTCTCCTTATCGGGATTCGTTGGATATGTGCTTGGGGATTTCTGTCTGTTTAATTCATATGTTATAATAGGTTCTCGGTTTGGCCAACTTTTTATGACTCTTGCTCCTCCTTCGGCTGCACTTTTCGGCTGGATAATACTTGGTGAAAAGTTATCATTATTGGCATGGATAGGTATGTTGGTAACACTTACAGGTATTAGCCTCTCTGTTCTTGGGAAAGGGGATAAACATACTTTCTCGATTAATTTGCCACTGAAAGGAATTCTCTTTGGTATAGGTGCCGGAATGGGGCAGGGTATTGGACTTGTTTTAAGCAAGGTGGGTATGGATTACTATTCTATTTCTTTGGGTGAAGGAAACGAATATATAGCGACTGCACTTCCTTTTTCATCAACATTTATTCGAGCAATAACAGGAACCATAGGTTTCGTAATATTGATGGCATTGAGACGACAATTCTACACACTACCTAGAGCGGTAAAAGATAAGAGGGGAATGAAAGCTGCAGTTTGGGCAACAATTACCGGGCCATTCATAGGAGTATCTCTTTCATTAATGGCCACTCAATATACAGCAGTAGGTATTGCTTCTACAATTATGGCATTGACACCAGTAATTATAATTTGGCCTGCACACATTATATTCAAACAGAAAGTTACATTTAAGGAGGTTATTGGTGCAATAATAAGTGTTATTGGTGTTGCACTCTTTTTTATTTAAAAATAAATAAGTAGTTTTTTATAAACCATATCAAAATAAAAAGTCTCTTCCAACCATTAGGTCAGAAGAGACTTTTTTGTATCTGATATACTTATTATTTAGCGAAGCTTACAGCTCGAGTCTCACGGATAACAGTGATCTTAACCTGTCCTGGGTAAGTCATTTCATCCTGAATCTTCTTAGCTATTTCAGTTGATAGATTTTCAGTCTC
>JAEZKJ010000155.1 GCA_023415545.1 Bacteroidota bacterium | reverse complement strand
ATTTAGCAAGTGAATAGACAACATCCATAACTTTTTTACCTATTTCATCGGCTATCTCCATAGATTTAGCCTCAGAATATACTCGGATGATAGGTTCAGTATTGCTTTTGCGAAGGTGCACCCACTTATCAGGAAAATCAATCTTTACACCATCAATATCATTAATCTCTTCATCTTTGTAGATATCTTTTATCTTTACTAAGATAGCATCAACATCTGTTTCGGGCGTAAGATCTATTCTATTCTTAGCAATAGCATATTCAGGATAATCTTTTTTAAGTTCACTCATTTTTTTACCCTCATGAGCTAAATGGCTCAAGAATAGAGCTATACCAACTAATGCATCACGACCGTAATGAGACTCAGGATATATTACTCCACCATTTCCTTCACCACCAATCACAGCATTAGTATGCTTCATCTTTGTTACAACAT
This sequence comes from Bacteroidota bacterium, assembly GCA_023415545.1. Taxonomy (GTDB): domain Bacteria; phylum Bacteroidota; class Bacteroidia; order Bacteroidales; family Bacteroidaceae; genus Phocaeicola. The sequence continues at coordinate 2,671 of JAEZKJ010000155.1, read as the reverse complement.
TTACTTCACCAACTGCTGCAGCACTGTATTCCATACCATATTTGCGTGTAACATCACGAAGAGCTCGTGTTGAACTTAGATTCGAAACAGTATTTCCCGGTGTATGTTTTAATACGTAATCAGCCACACTAACCAATGTATACTCCTCACCAAACATAGTCCCATCTTCACTAATCATTGCCAGACGGTCAACATCCGGGTCGACAACAAAGGCAACATCTATACCTCCCTTTTTAACCAACGACATTATATCGCATAAGTTTTTCTCTAAAGGTTCAGGATTATGTTGGAAGTCACCTGTTGGTTCACAATATAGTTTCTCAACATGCTCTACTCCAAGACGCTTCAATAATTCAGGAAGAATCATACCTCCTACAGAGTTTACACAGTCAATAGCTACTTTAAAGTTAGCTTTACGTATAGCCTCAACATCAACAAGTTTTAATGATAAAACACTATCAATATGTTTATCGTTATATGTGTTATCTTCTCTATAACTACCTAAAGCATCAACTTCAGCATAATCAAAATCCTCTTTTGCTGCTATATCCAACACCTTGTTCCCCTCCTCTTGATTAAGGAATTCACCATTTTCATTAAGAAGTTTCAAGGCATTCCACTGTTTTGGATTATGGCTGGCAGTAATTATTATACCACCTTGAGCCTTCTCCATTTGAACAGCTAATTCGGTAGTAGGAGTAGATGCAAGTCCTATATTAACTACATCACATCCCATTCCCATAAGAGAACCACATACTATATTTTTCACCATTTCACCAGATATTCTGGCGTCACGGCCTACTACAATCTTACATTTGTCGGTTTTACTATTTCTGCGAATTAAAGTTGCATAAGCAGAAGTAAACTTGACGATATCCAATGGAGTTAAAGCTTCACCTACGTTCCCGCCAATAGTTCCACGGATACCTGAGATAGATTTGATTAGAGTCATTATTCTAATTGATAAGTTAATTCATATACACAAGCGTATACACCACTTGTTGCAGAAAGTTGACCTTCTGAATGAGGTACAATAAGTTTTAATTTAGAGCGTTTATCAATTGCTCGACCAACTTTAATATATTTAAAAGGGAGTAGCCATCCTGAAGGAACGGCACTACTATAATATTGGCTCATTATACCACTGATAAAAGTTCCTGAATAACTTCCATTAGATACGGTTAATCTAAATTCATCAGGGTCAGTTGCAATATTCGACAACGTATTTAAAGAAATTGTATCGGTAGTTCCATCAAGTGCAATCTGCTCCTCTACGTAGCGAGCAAGTATATTTTTACTTCCTTCAGTAATTATCTCACCTCCACCTCTATTGATAACTTGCATGTATACACCACTTTCATCAAAGAGTACATACTCATTTTCAGCAACATTTGTCGTTGTATCTTGATTCAAGTACTGGTCGAGTGATATAACTTTAATATTATTTAGTTCAATGTATCGTTGTATAGACTCTTTTTCCTCTTCTTTCTGCTCTGCATATGTTTTTCCATTATTACATGCTTGAAAGGTTAAGCTCAATAAAAAAATAGAAATAAATAGAATGTTAAACTTCTTCATCTTTTTTATATTAATTTGTGGACAAATGTACTAATTTGAGAGCAATTAACTACTCTTTTTCAGTTAATAAATCTTCATATTTAATTATAGCCTGCTTAAAAAGAGAGATTGCATTCTCCATATTATCATATACTTCTCCTCCCGAAGCATTTAAATGACCTCCACCATTAAAGAAATCTTGAGCAACTTTATTGCATGGGAACTTACCTACAGAACGTAAAGAAACTTTTATCATATTCTTTTCTGTATCCTCACGCAAGAATACTGAGAACTTAACATGTTTAATAGACAAAGGAATATTTACAAAACCTTCTGTGTCTCCTTTTACATAATTAAACTTCTTCTGTTCCTCCTTAGTAAGCCATATAAGTGCAGCATTGAATTTATCGAACACCTGCATTTTCTCATAAAGCACATATCCCATAAGTCTTAATCTATCTTCAGAATAGGTATTATACACCTTTCTATATATGTCATCTTTGTCTATACCTTTTGCTAAAAGAGAGCTTATTATATAGTAAATCTCTTTATTATTTGAGTTATATGTAAAACCTCCTGTGTCGGTCATCATACCTGTATAGATACATTGAGCACACTCCAAAGTCATATCAATATAATCTCCTAAACGTGTTATTAGTCGATAAACAAGTTCAGATGTTGATGAAATCGATGGATGAGATATTGTAACATCACAGAAAGGTTCTGGATTAAGATGATGATCAACCATCAACTTCTTGGCTGTTGAATTTTCAATAGCCTCTTTCATAGCATCTACACGTGAAAGTGCATTGAAATCAAGACAGCATATAATTTCTGCTTCAGCAATTTTTTTATTAGCTACCTCTCTGTTTCTATCATATTTTAATACTGATTCTATACCTGGTAGCCATTTAAGAAAATCAGGAAAAGCGTTAGGGTAAATAACCGTAACATCTTTCTCCAAGCTTTTTAGGAAATGATACATCCCTAAGGAAGAACCTATAGCATCACCATCAGGAGAAACATGAGATATAATTACTATTTTATTGTAGTCGTTTAACCACTGTTCAACTTTATCTATATTAGTCTGTTCTATTATTTTAGATAGCATAAA
>JAEZKJ010000039.1 GCA_023415545.1 Bacteroidota bacterium | reverse complement strand
CCATCTCCTCTCCTTCTAATGATGGTGAAATACCTCCAACAAAAATCACAGTATCGATATCTTTTAGTTTATCGATTATTTCAGGGATATTTACCTCACGTTTAAATCCAAGATCAAAATCTAGTTGTGCATCACCTGAACTATATTTGAAGTTCAAAATGATATTATATTTTTTACCTTTTTCGACCTTCATTACATGTGAGAACTTTCTTCCACCATGGTCTTCTCTTAATCGTGCAACCTGTTTGCCATTTACTTCAATAGTAAGATTACCACGTAGATATATATCAAAAACAATATCTCCATCACTATCTGCAATATATTCGGATTTATATCTAGATGAAAAATCTGTAAGGTTTACACCCGGAGCAAACACAGTAGCTCCTGAAGTACAAAATCTAAAAGGAATAGATATATGAGTAGTAACATCAGCCTTACCTGAAGGTGTTGTAGAATTCCAATATTCAGCGCTGAATCCACTTTTGCCATTAGAAAAACATTGATTGAATACACTCTCAATAATTCTATCCTCTACCCAACTACAAGCTTGATCGTATATAATTTTTCTATCATTACCTACTATACTCTTTATTCCATCCAGTATAGTAATTGTTGATTTAGGAGTTCCATTATAATTGCCCCATTGCATAACCGAATCGTTAGCATTAGGACCAACTACCGCAATAGCCCCTCCTTTTTTAGAGAGAGGAAGAATATTGTTTTTGTTCATAAGAAGTGTCATTGATTCTCTGGCTGCTTTAAGAGCTATCTTATCATGCTCCGGTGAGCAGACAACAGAATATGGAATTTTACTCCATGACACAACTTGTGGATCATCCATTTCACCAAGTTCGAAACGAGCTTCAAGTAATCTTTTAACAGATTTGTCAATATCACTCTCTTTAATAAATCCTTTTTTAACTCCTTCGGTTAACGAGGCATAATTTGGTCCACACTCAAGGTCAGTTCCACTAAGTACTGCAGCAGAGGATGCTGAAGCAGCATCTTTATGTGTTTCATGAGCACCTTTTGTGTAAAAGTCGGATATTGCCCAACAATCAGAAACAATAATTCCTTTATAACCCCATTCTTCTCTTAATATGTGAGTAAGAAGTTTATTGCTTCCACAACAAGGTTCACCTTCGAAACGGTTGTATGCACACATCACCTCTTTTACATTAGCATCTTGAATAATAGCCTTGAAAGCAGGTAGATATGTTTCATATAGATCGCGTGGTGATATTTTTTCAACATCGAATGAGTGCCTGTTCCATTCCGGTCCCGAGTGTACGGCAAAATGCTTAGCACATGCATGTAATTTGTCGTACTTTTCACCACTTCCATTACCCTGCAAAGCATTAACAACATTTACACCCATAACAGATGTCAGGTATGGATCTTCTCCATATGTCTCAATACCTCTACCCCATCTTGGATCTCTGAATATGTTTACGTTGGGAGTCCAAAATGTAAGTCCCTGGTATCTTTCACGTTCTCCTTTTGATGCAAAATAGCTGTTTTTTGCACGAGCTTCATCTGATACTGCAGTAAAAACTTCATATACTGTATTATCATTGAATGTAGCAGCAAGTCCTATAGGTTGAGGGAATACTGTAGCAAATCCACTTCTTGCTACTCCATGCAGTGCTTCATTCCACCAGTTATATTTTTTTATTCCTAAACGTTCAATAGGCTTAGAGTTATCCATCATCATTGCAACCTTTTCTTCTAAAGTCATTCTTTTTAAAAGGTCAATGGCTCTTTCAGATGGAGAAAGCGTGTGATCTTTGTATGCTTGTGCAAATAGAGTTCCTGCTATACAAAAGGCTAGAGAGATTGATATAAGTCTGTTTTTCATAGATTTATAGTTTTGTTTACTATACAAAAGTATCAATGTAATTACAGCTAAACAATCTTTTGCATGTTTTTAAACAATTTTAGTGTTTTGTGCTCTCTATTCAATTATATATAAACGATAAAAGTGCCTTTTTGTGAAAGGCACTTTTATCATTTTACGGACTTTTATTTTCTTAATTTTATTTTATCACCGGACGAATACACCATCCTGTATGACTACGGAATGCAGATCTTAGCATAACCTCTTTATTTGCTAATATAGTAAATTGATATGCGTCACCTTTTGCTTGTGTTCCTGGATAAGGAGTAGATGTCCAATAGCAAATTTCTTTGTTTATATCTATGGGCAACCTATGATGGTCGGTAGTGTAGTTACATTTACCCGAAGCAGGTAAGAATATGTACTTACCATTTATCTTGCTTGTTACTTTCAAACCCTTGCGTCGCCCTATATATGTCCATTCCCAAGTGCAGTTTTCCATAAGTTCTATAAAATCGTATGCATTGGGCATGCACCAAGGCTCTCCCCAATTAAGTCTGGCAGCATCATATCTGACATTACCACTTATATCCTCATTAATTTCACTCTCTTTAGCATAATTACCTTGACCTCTACTTCCATTATGATGATAAGTTGTGGTACCTCCCC
>JAEZKJ010000017.1 GCA_023415545.1 Bacteroidota bacterium | reverse complement strand
TACTTTGACATTTGTAAAAGATGCTTCAGGTATCAGTGCTAATATGAGTACTTATATTGATGAAACATTCCTTGGTGATGAAGGTAATTTTAAAGCGTATAATGTAGCTATGGCTTCTCTTTCATATGTTTGGCTTAACACTGAAGCATATGGTTGGAAAGCTACCGGTTTCCTTAGCAATGTTAAAAATGTAACTGATAGTTATCTTGTCTCTCCAACAATTAATTTCACAAAGGCTCAATCACCAATAATGACATTTGATGAAGCCCATCAATATCTTAATGGTGCTCCGGCTACCAAATATTTTTCAGTATTGGTATCTACTAATTTCACCGGCGATCCTGCAACTTGTAAATGGGATATTCTACCTGTTGAGAAGTGGTCGGATGGTTCAAATTGGGACTTTGTTAATGTAGGAGTTATTGATTTGAGTGCTTATAAAGGCAGTCGTGTAAACATCGCATTCCGTTATACTAGTGATGCTGATGCAGCCGGAACTTGGGAGGTTAAAAATCTTAAGGTAATTGAGAAGGAGTAAAAACGGATAATCCTTCTTTAGCATATAAAGGGATTGCTTAAAAAAGCAGCTCTTTAAACAAAGAATCTCCATTAGAATTATTCTAATGGAGATTCTTATTTTTTATAATTTCAGCTTCCGAAGAAATGCATAATGTTACAAGCTACTATATGTATTCCTTCGGGAGCTTACTAGTGCCTAAATTTTCCTATTTCAATTATTGCTCTTTCCTATAGCATTAATTAACTTTGTAAAAATATTTCAATCATATGATTCTTTCTAAACTTTCTCATATAGGAATATCCGGTAGCGTGTTAAAACTGTTGGCAGTAATCTCCATGTTGATAGACCATGTGGGGATGTTTGTTTGCCGAGGCAATGAGGCTTTTATGCAAGTAATCTGTACCTTAGGAAGCCGTGAAATCACTCCCTATTTCCTGATGCGTGTATTCGGTAGACTGGCTTTCCCCATTTTTGCTTTTTTGATTGTAGAAGGTTTTGTTTATACACGGAACCGTTTCAAATATGGCCGTAACTTGTTTTTGTTTGCCTTGCTGTCCGAAATCCCGTGGAACTTGATACATAGTGGTAGTTGGTACTATCCGAGTCAGAATGTATTTTTTACGCTGTTTTTGGGATATATGGGACTTTGTTGTTTGACCTGTTGGAAGGTAGATTCAATGAAGCGAGGAGTGGGAGTTCTGGCTTTGTTGGGAATAACTTTTCTTTTGCGTGCCGACTATGGTTACCGTGGTTTTGCTTTTATTATTATGCTATATGCATTGCGTAGCCAGCTGTTGTTGAAGTCGGTGATAGGTTGTTGTATGCTCCCGGGTGCTTGGATGCCTGGACTGGCCTTTATCCCTATATGTCTGTATGATAGAACGAGAGGATTCATTAAAGGAAGACCATTGAAATATTGCTTTTATGCTTTCTATCCCATGCATCTTCTGCTGTTATATTTGTTCCTTTGATGAATGTGTCAGCCACAAGCTGCTAATTGTATAAAAAAATAATCCCTGCAGTAACCAGCTGCAGGGATTTTCTGTTTGTTTGAGATAACGATAATAAGTTAGATTATGCTTCAGCAGGAGCTTCTGTAGCAGGAGCTTCTGTAGCAGGTTCAGCTTCAGCTTCAGCCTTAGCAGCAGCTTCTGCAGCTTTCTTCTCAGCTACTTTCTTTGCAATTTCTTCGTTTACTTTTTTCTCAGCTTCTAAGCGAGCTTTTTCTTCAGCTTTCTTAGCTTCAGCTTGTTTAGCTTTAAGAGTTTCTAAACCTGTTTGCTTGTTTGATTTCCAAGCTTGGAATTTAGCTTCAGCATCAGCCTCAGAGAATGCGCCTTTAGCTACACCACCTAAAAGGTGTTTCTTCATGTAAACGCCTTCACGAGAAAGAATGTTACGAACTGTATCTGAAGGTTGCGCACCGCACAACACCCAATGAAGAGCACGTTCGAAATTCAAATCTACTGTTGCAGGATTGGTATTTGGATTATAAGTACCAATTTTCTCAGTAAATCGACCATCACGTGGAGCTCTTACGTCTGCAATTACAATTGAGTAGAACGCATAACTTTTGCGTCCATGTCTTTGCAATCTAATTCTAGTTGCCATCTTTTAAATTTTTATTAATAATGATTTGAATTATACTTGTAACTCGTACAAGTGGGCGCAAATTTATAGCTTTTCTTTTGAATTTCAAAATATTACTTACTTTTTATCTGCTCAAGCCACTTTTCTAACTCTCCACTCCACTGACGTTTATATATAAAACTATCTTTAAATCCCCAACCATGCTTCCCTGTTGGATATATGTGCAGTGAGGCATTGACTTTATTCTTTACCAAAGCCATATAATAATTTATACTATTTTCAACCGGTACAGTATTATCATCGCTGCTATGCATAATAAAAGCGGGTGGGGTATTTGCATTTACCTGTAACTCATTCGAAAAATTCTCTTCATCCTGCTTCGAAGGATTTGTACCAAGTAAATTATTATGTGAACCCATATGTGTAATTGTTGGGTTCATACTTATTACAGGGTAGAATAGTATTTGGAAATCAGGACGAGTCTCTTGTGTGTAATGAGTAGCAGCTGTACTTGCCAGATGTCCTCCAGCCGATGAGCCCATGATACCAAGTTGAGTGAAATTCCACTTATCTTGGTTTGAACGCATGATTTTTATAGCTTGATGAACATCACTTAAAGGTACATCTTTATTGCCATTAGGCATTCTATATTTCAGTACAGCGTAGGTGATTCCAATAGAATTGAACCAATCGGCCATGTTAAGACCTTCATGATCTATTGCAACATAACGATATCCTCCTCCGGGGCAGGCTATAATGGCCATACCATTTGGATTCTTTGCCGGAAATACAATCAATTCCGGTTCAGTTATAAAACCAATTCTATTAGGATTAACTTCTTGCTCTTTTTCGGTTATTCCATTACTATTAGGAGCTCCATTGGGCCATAACTTAATTATGTTATTGCTTTGTGAATAAGCTCCTAAAGAAAAGCTTAATAAAATTAGTAATAATAATTTTTTCATAACTCTACTTTTTACCGATATGCATACTTGCTTTTATAAGGTATATGATTAATAGTGCATAAGCAACTATTGATACAACCTCACTCATAGGATTTGATAACCATCCCTCATTGACTAAGTTAATACCACCAAAACGCATTGCTGCACTAACAACGCCCATCAATGCACCACCGGCGATAAATCCTGAAGCAAGCAGTGTACCTTTTTCACCTCTCTCTTTATTTACTTCTTCATTTTTACTTCTTGTAGTAACATACCAATTTATTGCACCACCAACTAAAAGAGGAAGGTTAAGTTCAAGAGGTATGAACATACCTAATGCAAAAGCAAGTGCAGGGACTTTAAAGTATGTTAGTATTAGAGCTAGTAGAGCACCTATTCCATAAAGTAGCCAAGGAGCACCAACACCATTCATAAGAGGATCAATAACTGCTGCCATAGCATTTGCCTGTGGCGCAGCAAGTGAACCTGAAGAGAAACCATAGGTTTTATTAAGAATCATTATCACAACACCTACTGTTGCTGCTGATACAAGTGTCCCTAAGAATTTCCAACTCTCCTGTTTTGCAGGGGTGCTACCAATCCAATAACCAATCTTTAAATCGGTGATAAAGCCACCGGCCATTGATAGAGCAGTACAAACTACTCCACCCATAATTAGCGCAACAACCATTCCTGTAGAGCCTTTTAATCCAACAGCTACCATCACTACAGAAGCAAGTATAAGTGTCATAAGAGTCATTCCCGAAACCGGATTAGTTCCTACAATAGCAATTGCATTTGCAGCAACTGTGGTGAAGAGGAATGCTATACCTGCAACAAGTATTATTGCAACAATAGTCTGTAGCAAATTTCCCTGCATGATATTGAAGAAGAATATTGTAACAAGTAATATTGTAAATATTGAACCAAATGCGATAATCTTCATAGGAAGATCTTTTTGTGTTCTTATCTCTGCTGCTTCAACACGTTTTCCCTTCATCTCGGTAGATGCCAGTGAAACAGCACTTTTTATGATACCCCAAGAACGAACAATACCTATAATACCTGCCATGGCAATGCCACCGATACCTATGCTCTTAGCATACTCTTTAAAAATAAGTTCAGGTGACATCTCACTTACACTGAGTGTTAATGCCGGATTCCATGTATTAAGAACAACATCTCCCCAAAAGAGTGATATCAATGGAATAATAAGAAACCATACAGCGATAGAGCCGGCACAGATAATAGCTGCATACTTTAATCCTACTATATATCCGAGACCTAATACTGCAGCACCGGTATTTATTTTGAACACTATCTTTGCTTTCTCAGCTATTGTCTCTCCAAAGCCCATGCAACGGCTTGTGAAATTTTCATTCCACCAACCAAATGTGGCAACAATAAAGTCGTAAAGACCACCTATAATACCTGCAAAAAGAAGAGGTTTTGCTTGACTTCCACCTTTTTCTCCCGATATAAGTACTTGTGTACTTGCTGTTGCTTCAGGGAAAGGGAACTCGCCATGTTTTTCCTTTACAAAATATTTACGGAAAGGGATAAGGAACAAAATACCAAGTATACCACCAAGTAAAGAGCTTAAAAACATTTCGAAGAAGCTAACAGTCATCTCCGGATATTTCTCCTGAAGAATATATAGTGCCGGTAGAGTAAATATTGCTCCGGCAACGATAACACCCGAACAACCACCTATTGATTGAATGATAACATTTTCTCCAAGTGCTCCTTTTCTCTTTGCTGCTCCCGAAACACCTACGGCGATTATGGCAATAGGTATGGCAGCCTCGAATACTTGTCCAACTTTCAGACCTAAATATGCTGCTGCAGCTGAAAAGAGAATAGCCATAGCTATACCCCATAATACTGACCAACTATTTACTTCCGGATAATTTTTATTTGGTGAGAGAATAGGAGAGTACTCTTCACCATCTTTCAATGGACGGAAAGCATTATCAGGCAATCCAATTGGGTTTTCTTGTTTTTGTTCCATATTTACTATTTTTGTTAATTTATAATATTCTCAATGAGTCAAAAATAGTAAAAATTTATATAAAAATAGTTTTGAGTTTAGAATATCTGGAACTTAACTCCTAATGATAGTACCAAATAATCATCCGGTCTCAATTTTCTATTCCTGAAAGCACTGACAATATAAAGATCACAACTACTTACTTCATAAAAGAAGGTAAGACTTTTTAATGTTTTTCTCTTATTCTCGGGTATATCTATTTTAATTCTTTGACCTATGAAAGCGTGTGTCCTAATCCTTGTTGAGAATCCATAATAACCTCGAGGATAACGTTCAGGTTCTCGTGTCCAAAATTTATCACTAAAAACAGTATTGAAATATATGCCACACTCTAATGGTTCTAAGCTGAAATTTTCTCTTAAATAGATACTCCAAGGTACGTAACTTTGCTTTAAAGTGAGAGTGAGTTTGAAGTGATCGGAGGAGTATTGAGGTATAATACCTAAGAGTAAATCAGTCTCCCATTGTCCTCGTTTCCCATAGTCCCAACCTATACCTGCTGAAAGAAATCCCATATTTCCGGCATACTGTAATTTAAAATGAGTAGGTATAAGTGACTCCCAAGCTTTGCGGTAACGGTGAACTCGTCGGTCATATTTATTTGTGTATTCAGACTTTTGAACAACTATATCACTATCTGTAATACTTTCATAGGTAACTTTAGCTGATAAAGTATCGTTTTGTTGAGCCTTAACAGATATAAATGATAGTATAAAGAGTAATATTAGTATTACTTTAATATCTGATAACTTCATAGTTGTAACCTTCCTCATTTATTGTGAAAACCAGAAAAATTTTGTCTTTAATACTTGGACATTGATAATACAATACACCATCATTGAATAAGTCATCAACCCTCAACTGATGTTCGTGGCCATAAAGACAAAACTGTACAGACGGGAATTTATTGATATACAATTGGAAATAATCATTTACGTTATTGTTGAATATAAATTCAAATGGTTTGACATGCATTAAAAAAATTGTCTTTTCAATATTTTTCGGCATGTGTTCTAACTCTTTTTTCAAAAAGTCAAAATCGGGGATTGGGTGTGAATAATCATATTCCAATGCATTTGTATTTAAACATATCACCCTGACATTGCCTGCTGTGAAGGCAAAATTTGTCTCTCCATATACTTTTTTATAGGTCTCTTTCCCTGTTCCCAAACAGTCGTGATTCCCCAATACAGATACCCATGGCATAGTTAGCTCATTCATTATATCTCGATTCCACAAAAACTCTTTTGTTGCCCCAAAATCACTCTGGTCACCACCATGAAGAACAAAATCTATATCACCTCGTCTATTTATAGCATCTACAGCATCATTAGTATAATCATACCAACGTTGTGTATCACTTATCATGGCAAATTTGAAAACTTTTTTACCTTCTAAATTCCTTTCAATCAGGTTGATGTTTTTTTCAGTTAATCCTCTTTCACCATAAAGATCAACATCATATGGGTGGGCTTCAAACATATCACATCCTGTGAATATTATCAGTGAGAAAAGCAGTAAAATTGATTTTTTTATAAACATTGTTACCCTTACTACCATTTATATATTTATTTATACGACTAATTCAGTGCAAAATAAAGTTGTCTTTAATTAATATTTATAACTGATAAGAATGATAATATGTTCAAAAAATCTTTTTATATAAAAAAAGCGGTGTCTGATTATTCAGACACCGCTTTATATGTAATCTATTTATATTATTTATTAGCTACCATGTCGCCTTCGACATAAATTCTTGTCATCTCATTTTTAGCGTTTGTACGAAGAGTTATAGACTTACGGAAGTGACCTGGAAATTTTCCTGCTCCATTGTAAGTTACAGTTATTTCACCACTATTTCCTGGTTGAATAGGCTCTTTAGGATATTGAGGGACTGTACATCCACAAGATGCAACGGCTTGGTGAATAACAAGTGGTTTATCGCCTGTATTTTTAAATTTGAAAACGCAAGTAACTTTAGGACTAGACTCAGGGAATTCACCGAAATTATAAGTGGTATTCTCGAAAGTTATTTCAGCTTGTGGCTCTTCATTATTACTAGCAAATGTTACTAAACTAATAAGTAACAATAATGTAGAGAATAAAATCTTTTTCATCTTATTATTATTTTAAAGAAGTTCAAAAATAGTCTATTTTTTCTTTTGTATCTATATTTCTTAAATAAAAAAACAATAATGATGTGGTTTAACAGTAAGGAACGAATATAATCAGTCCGATAATAGCAGCTCCTATGGCTGTAATAAGCACAGCGCCGGCAGCTATATCTTTAGCTTTAGCTGCTAAAGGATGATATTCAGGAGATACTAAATCGACAACTTTTTCTATGCTGGTATTAAATCCTTCGGCTGCAATTACAACCATAAAACATAATACTATTATAGTCCACTCGCTCATTTTAATATCAACAATAACTCCTAAAGAGGTAACAATAATAACAGCAAGTGCATGGATTCGTGCATTTTTTTCTTTGGTAAAAAGCTCTATAATACCCTTTATAGCAAACTTGAAGCTCTTATTTAATCTCTTTAGTTCGTTCATATTTATGCTCTGTTTACCTGTTTTACACCTTTTATAGTTTTTAATTTTTTAATTAATGACTCAAGTTTTGATGTATCATCAATCATTACTGTAAGTATACAGGAGAAAAGTCCATCAAAAGAGTCAATATTAATTGATCTTAATGTAACGTTATTCTCTTTATTAATGATTGATGTAATATTTGTTACTATTCCTATGTCATCGTGACCAATAATTTTTATTGATATAGGGTATTGTTTACCAATGCTCTTTCCTGCCCATCTAGCTTTAACTATTCTATATCCAAACCTTGCTCTTAACTCCGAGGCATTAGGACAATCACACCTATGTATTTTTATACCACCGGTGACTGTAACAAATCCAAAAACATCATCTCCATAAATTGGTTGACAACATCTAGCAAGCTTAAAATCTATTCCTTTAAGATTTTGATCAATTACAAGCACATCATCTTTAAAGATAGAGTTATCATCTTCAGGTTTTATATAACTATCTGCACTTCTGTAAATAATCTCATCTTTATTTTCCGTCTCTTTTTTCTTTAATTCAATGAAACGGTCTATAATATTATTCGCATCAAGTTTTTCATCGGCTATATCTTGATAGAAATCAGTTACTGTTTTATAACCTAACTTCTTGATAAGTCGCATCATAATCGACTCATCATAATCAATTTTCCTATTTCTGAATTTTCTTTCAATTGTCTCCTTGGCAAACTCAACCTGTTTAGCCTCTATCTCTTTTAAAGCCTGGCGTATTTTATTTTTAGCTTTTGATGTATGTACAATATTCAACCAATCTCGTTTAGGAGTTTGACTAGTTGAGGTAGTAATTTCAACTTGATCACCACTATTGAGAACCTGTTTAATTTGTACATTCTTACCATTAACTTTGGCTCCTATACATTTACAGCCTAGTTTTGTATGTATGGTAAAAGCAAAATCAAGAACAGTTGCGCCTTTAGGTAATTTGTAAAGATCACCTTTAGGAGTAAATACAAAAACTTCGTCTTCATAGAGTTCAAGTTTGAATTGATCCATAACTTCTAAACCGCTACCTGCATTTTCCAAAGTATCGCGTATTGATGTTAACCACTCATCAACTCCGGCTTCACCCTTAACACCTTTGTATCTCCAGTGAGCAGCAAGTCCTCTTTCGGCTATATCATCCATTCTCTCTGTGCGTATTTGCACCTCAACCCACTTACCTTGTGGTCCCATAACGGTGGTATGAAGAGATTCATAACCATTGCTTTTAGGAACAGAAAGCCAATCACGCAGACGTTTTGGATTTGGCATATACATATCTGTAACAATAGAATATGCCTGCCAACACTCCTGTTTCTCCTTTTCGTATTGTGAATCGAGAATAATACGTATAGCAAAAAGATCATAAACATTCTCAAAAGGACATTTCTGTTTCTTCATCTTCTGATAAATAGAATGAATAGATTTTGTCCTTCCTTTAGTATGGAATTTAAGTCCTGATTCACATAATTTTTTGTTGATTGGTGCAATGAATTCCTCTATATATTTATCTCTAGATGCTTTTGTTTCGTTGAGTTTTTCCTTTATATGATAATAAACTTCTTTTTCAGTATATTTTAATGAGAGGTCTTCTAATTCCGACTTGATAGCATAAAGTCCAAGTTTATGAGCCAATGGAGCGTATAAATATGCAGCTTCATTCGAAACTTTTATCTTTGCTTCATCATTATCATTATCTTTTATCTGTCGCATTGTGTTGACTCTGTCAGCTATCATTATGAGAATAACTCTCATATCTTCGGCAAATGAAAGGAGCAAATTTCTGAAGTTTTCGGACTCTATGGTAGGACTTTTGGTGTATAAATCGTTTACTTTTACCAGACCTTTTATAATAGTTGCAACATCTTTACCATACTCATTCTCAATCTCTTCAATAGAATATAAACCACCCTTCACACATTCGTGAAGCATGACGGAAATTATTGAGCCTCTTTTCATCCCTATCTCTTCGGAAACAACAATAGCTGTTTGCATCGCTTTAATAATAGGGTTAAGACCAAAAACGTCGCGCTTAAGAGTATCGCTAGCTGCAGCTTTTATTAAATGGTTTTTAATTTTACGACAATCATCCTTCTGAAGTGCGTCCCCAGACAATGTAAGAAGGTTTTTATATAAGGTTATAAGTTGTACCTTTTCTTCTGTATTGAAAAAAAATATATCTTTCATAGTTGGTATTTAATATCTACTATTGGCGGATAAAGATAGTTTTTTTCTTCCTTTTTTAATTGTTGTAACGAGGTTTTTTGTATTTTTGAACATAATATAATGAAAAATAATAACAGAAAATTAAGTATTTATTTCAAATAGAATGTTATATGTTAACACTAGATGACAAGAAGCAATTAGATGAAAGAGGTATTAGTGAGGAGCAAATTGTTGAACAACTTAAAAGTTTTGAAAAAGGATTTCCTTTTTTAGAACTTGAAGATGCGGCATCTGTAGCAAACGGAATATTATCTCCTTCGGAAGAAGAGACGAAAATATATCTGGATTCTTGGTCTAAATACAAGAAAGACAATAGAGATATATTGAAATTTGTCCCAGCTTCGGGTGCAGCAAGCCGTATGTTTAAAAATTTGTTTGAATTTTTATCTGCAGAGTATGATGAACCTCAAACAGATTTTGAGAAGAAGTTCTTTAATCAAATTAAAGATTTTGCCTTTTATGCTGACCTTAATAATGCTTGTGAAAACAACGTAGGTAAAAGTATAGATGATTTATTAAACGAAAAAAGATATAAAGAGATTGTTTCTAATCTTTTGACTAAACCAGGTTTAGATTATGGTTCTTTGCCTAAGGGACTATTGAAATTTCATAAATATGCTGAAACATCACGCACTCCACTTGAGGAACATCTTGTTGAGGGCGCTTTATATGCTGCAAGTAGTAAGGGCAATGTAAATGTTCATTTTACTGTTTCTAATGAACACAAAATACTTTTCAATAATCTGGTAAACGAGAAAATTATCGAATATTCTAAGAAATTTGGTGTTGAGTATAATGTATCTTTCTCGGAACAGAAACCTAGTACTGATACTATAGCTGCTGATTCGGATAATAACCCTTTCCGTGAAAATGGTAAATTGGTATTCCGTCCGGGTGGACATGGTGCACTGATTGAAAATCTTAATGACCTTGATGCTGACATTATTTTTATTAAGAATATTGATAATGTTGTACCTGATAGATTGAAAAGTGATACTGTAATATATAAAAATTTAATTGCCGGCGTTCTTGTTACACTTCAACAGAAAACTTTTGAATACCTTAAAATATTAGAATCCGGTAAATATAATCGAGAGAAAATTGATGAGATTATTCGATTTGTTCAACTTAATCTGTATTGTAATAATAAAAATATTGCAACGATGGATGAGACAGAACAAGTTAAATATCTGCAAAACAAACTCAATAGACCAATGCGCGTTTGTGGTATGGTTAAGAATGTTGGTGAACCTGGTGGTGGACCATTCCTTGCATATAATCAAGATGGAACAATATCATTGCAGATTCTAGAGAGTTCTCAGATTGATGTGAACGATCCTAGAAAAAAAGCGATGTTCGAAAATGGTACTCATTTCAATCCTGTAGATTTGGTTTGTGCTGTTAAAGATTACAAAGGTAATAAGTTCG
This sequence comes from Bacteroidota bacterium, assembly GCA_023415545.1. GTDB lineage: Bacteria > Bacteroidota > Bacteroidia > Bacteroidales > Bacteroidaceae > Phocaeicola. Next base: position 5,351 of record JAEZKJ010000017.1, on the reverse strand, counting down.
ATTTGACTAAATATGTAGATAAGTCAACAGGCTTTATCTCTAACAAATCCAAAAATGGCCGTGATCTTAAAGCGTTAGAACTTCCTGGTCTTTGGAATGGGGCTATGAGTGACTGGAATACAATATTTGTTGAGGTACCATTGAGTACTTTTAATCCTGTAAAGACTGTAAATGATTTGTTAAGAGAACAACATCAATGATAAAATTCTGTAAGATGGATTCACCTATTGGTGATCTTTATATCTTAGAAGAAAATGGTTATATAATTCAGATATCTTCTTCTTATACTCCATCATCGGAGTATAAGAATGAGATGTCTGAATTGCTTTTTATGGCAGTAGCTCAACTCAAAGAATATTTCATAGGAGTTAGGAAAGAATTTACAATTCCCATAAAACTAACGGGTACTGAATTCCAAAAAAAAGTTTGGAGGAAGTTGCTTGATTTACCTTACGGAAAGTTATGTAGTTATAAAGATATTGCAGAATCTATAGGTAATCCTAAAGCTGTTAGAGCAGTAGGAGGGGCTAATAATAAGAATCCTATTATGATAATAGTACCATGTCATAGAGTAGTAGGCAGTAATGGATCACTGATTGGATATGCTGCTGGATTAGATAAAAAAGAGTACCTCATTAATCTTGAAAGAGGTGTAATTAGTAATAAATATAAATCGATTAACTATGAATGAATATCGTATTGATGGTCTTACAATCCGTGAGAATATAATGAGGTTAAGTAATAATGGGAATAAGAAATTTACAGAGTCACTACATCCCGGAGTTGAAAATGTGCTTGGTATCCGAGTTCCCGACTTAAGAGTTTTAGCTAAGAAAATAGCCAAAGATGACTGGAAAACTTTTCTAAAAAGTGCTCCTACTGACTATATGGAGGAGAGAATGTTAATAGGAATGGTCATTTCGAATATTAAAGTTGATGATGTAGATGAATATCTATTAATAGTTGATCAGTTTGTGAAAATAATAAATTCATGGTCAGTATGTGATACTTTTGATTTCAGTGGTCAGACTTCATTTGTAAAGAAGAATAGTGATAAAGTATGGAAATATTTAAATAACTATATGAATAGTGCTAATGAATATGAGATTCGATTTGGAGTAGTGATGCCAATAAAATATTATATTGATGAAGCTCATATCACACAATACATTGAAAAACTACTATCTATAAAACATGAGGGCTATTATGTACGTATGGCTATTGCTTGGGCTCTATCAACATGTTATATAAAGTTCCCCGAAATCACATATTTATATTTAGCAAATGGAGTATTGGATAATGGAACACTTAAGAAAACAATACAAAAAATATGCGACTCTTTTAGAGTCAGTGATGAGAATAAAACTAAAGTAAAATTATTAAGGGAACAACTTAAATAGTTATTCCCATTATATAATCTGTTTTGTAAAATCCATTACCTATATGGAAATCTTCCTGATGGATAATTTGCATACCCATGTGCTTATAGAAGTTCACTGCTTCATTTTCACGATTTACGTTTAGATGCATTTCACATTTTTCGGGATGTATCTCCTTTATAACTTTTATAGCATATTGGAAAAGTAGTTTGCCAACACTGTTTTTTTGGAATAGGGGTAGGACATAAATCTTTTCCAAATGGAAAACAGATTCTGACTCCGGGCGTATTGAAACATATCCGGCAGGGACATTGTCTACATACGCTATATAATATGTGTGGTTCTCCTCTAACATCTGCTTTTTTAAATTATCGTGTGAATACATCCATTCCAACATGAAATCCAACTGATCCTTTGAAAGAATATTTTTATATGTATGAGGAAAAACTATTGAACCCATCTCGTGTATTAAAGGAATCTCATTCGTTGTAGCTTGTAATATTGATATCATAATATTTGATTTTATCGAACAAAGATAGATAATTGACTAAAGTTTTTAAATCGAAAAAAAGAATATATCATAGTTATTTGTTAAATAGTATTAAATAATAGTACTATGTAAAACAAGGTACCTAAATAATACATACATTTGTGCCATAACAAAGTACTATAAAATATGAATGTTGACAATGTAAAATCACAGATGCGAAAAGGAATGTTAGAATACTGCATTCTTTTACTCTTGCACAAAGAACCTTTATATACATCAGATATTATACAGAGACTTAAAGAGGCTCATTTGATTGTTGTTGAAGGTACTTTATATCCACTGCTTACTCGATTAAAGAATGATAATCTTTTATCGTATGAATGGATTGAATCTACTCAAGGACCACCAAGAAAGTACTACTCTTTGACAGAAGAAGGAAAGATATTCCTTTCTGGTCTTGAAGAGGCTTGGAATGAGCTTAATAGTACAGTTGAACATTTAAGAAATAACTAAAAATATAATACAATGAAAAAAACATTAACAATTAACTTAGCTGGATATGTATTTCATATTGACGAAGATGCATATTATCTTCTTGACAATTATATTCAGAATTTAAAAAACTATTTCAAGAACGAAAATGATGCTAATGAAATAGTTCATGACATGGAACAACGTATATCCGAACTATTTACTGAAAAACTTAAATCAACTTCAAGAGAAGTAATAACTGTTCAGGATGTTGAATCTATTATTGAGATATTAGGTAAACCTGAGCAGATGAGTGGAGTTAATGATGATGATGATAATAATAAAAGTAATTCCAATAGTTCAGAGTATACAAAGAAGAGACTGTATAGAGACAATGATGATAAAGTATTAGGTGGTGTATGTTCCGGATTAGCTGCATACTTTGGATGGGATGTAACATTAGTTAGAATAGCATTTATAATATTAGGTATTTTTGTTCATGGTACCATATTGGCATATATAATTGCATGGATAGTAATTCCTCCTGCACGAACAGCTACAGAAAAACTTTCTATGCAGGGTAAGAAGATAAATGTTGAAAATATTGGTAAAACAGTTACGGATGGATTCGACAAGGTAAAGTCAAAAGTAGATTCTGCTGAAACACGTAGCTCACTTCAGAAGTTTGGAGATGGTTTTGTAACATTTGTAGGATTCCTGATAAAGATTATACTCATCTTACTTGCTATATGTTTATCACCGGTTATTTTCGCTCTTTTAATTGTATTCTTTGTACTGATATTCGTAGCAACCGGACTTATAGCAGCTACACCTGCTATGTTGACCAGCTTGAATTGCTATATCCCAATGTTTGATTGGACAATTGTTGGTGCTTCACCTATAGCTTCTATAGCAGTTGCTATTGCCGGAATCTTTATTATAGGAATACCTATAGTTGGATTGATCCATATGTTTATGCGTTATTTCTGTGGATGGCAGCCTATGTCAACAACAACAAGAGTTATTTTCATTCTTCTCTGGTTCATAGCTGTAGGCTTTGGAGTATACTATTCATTCCATCTTTCATTAATAGGTACTCACTTTTTACCAGCAATAATATTATAAGGAATACTCCGAGTTTTTAATATACCTCGCATACTTTTTAAAATGATATGAGTAGGCTGACTAAAAAGCCACTTTAAAATCTAAATATCCCTGCTATAGTATATTAAACCGCACCCCAAAAGTTTGACACAAAAACTTTTGGGGTGTTTTATGTATAGACATCATAACTTGAAAGAACGATTAAACATTATCAGTAGTTTACTTTCTGCTTAACCTCTTTTCCTTGAGAATACCTTTTGTAATCTTAATCTATTTATTATTAAAAACCATCTCTTTTCTTCCAACCTCTTTATTCCTATAACACCATTATTAGTCAATATTTTAAATGAGAATAAAATAAATCCTAAGTTTCAAACTTACTATATTTTAAAAAGAGATTATTGTTATTCTTTTTTTTCTTATTTTGGTATATCTTTGCATATGTTCTGAAAAGATAATTTTAGAAAAATATATAAACCAAAATGACTAAAAAAATTTTATTGTTAGGATCAGGCGAACTTGGCAAAGAGTTCGTTATAGCAGCTAAACGAAAAGGACAGTATGTTATAGCTTGTGATTCTTATGCTAATGCTCCTGCTATGCAGGTAGCCGATGAGTTCGAGGTCTTCAGTATGCTTGATGGTGATGCACTTGACAAAGTAGTAGAAAAACATCGCCCAGATATCATCGTTCCCGAGATTGAAGCGATTCGTACTGAAAGACTTTATCATTTGGAGAAAGAGGGCATTCAAGTAGTACCAAGTGCTCGTGCCGTGAACTATACAATGAATCGTAAAGCTATCCGTGATTTAGCTGCAAAAGAGCTAGGGTTGAAAACTGCTAAGTATTTTTATGCAACAACTTTAGAAGAGTTGAAAGAGGCAGCTAAAGAGGTTGGTTTCCCATGTGTTGTAAAACCACTTATGTCTTCTTCCGGTAAAGGTCAATCTCTTGTAAAGAGTGCTGAAGACCTTGAACATGCTTGGGAATATGGATGTAATGGCAGCCGTGGTGATATTAAGGAGTTGATAATTGAGGAGTTTATAAACTTTGATAGCGAGATTACACTTCTTACTGTAACGCAGAAAAATGGTCCAACACTATTTTGTCCTCCTATAGGTCATGTTCAAAAAGGTGGCGATTATCGCGAAAGTTTCCAACCAGCTCACATATCTGAAGAGCATCTTAAAGAGGCACAAGAGATGGCTGATAAGGTTACTAAAGCTCTTTCTGGAGCAGGAATATGGGGAGTTGAATTTTTCCTTAGTCATGATAATGGTGTTTATTTTTCTGAGCTTTCTCCACGTCCACACGATACAGGTATGGTAACATTGGCAGGAACTCAAAATCTTAATGAGTTCGAGCTTCATCTTCGTGCAGTTCTAGGATTGCCAATTCCTGAAGTAACTTTAGAACGCATGGGAGCAAGTGCTGTAATTCTTTCACCTATCGCAAGTAAAGAGAAGCCAAATTTCCGTGGTGAAGAGGAAGTTTGCAAAGAGACAAATACATATTTACGCCTATTTGGAAAGCCTTTTACTAGAGTAAACCGTAGAATGGGTGTTGTACTTTGTTATGCACCATTAGGAGGTGATCTTGATGCTTTGCGTGATAAATGTAAAAGTATTGCTTCAAAGGTTGAGGTATATTAATATAGCATTTTAAAAAAGATGTGACTATCATATATTTATGATGGTCACATCTTTTGTTTTAAAAATAATTAAAAGAGCATTATCTATCCCTTCCCTTACTCATTAAAGAATACTCTTTTTATTTTTTATTGTTACATTAGCATAGTAAAGCTAAACATATATGTATAGAAATAGAAAATATCTTCCTTCCGATAAAATGAGTGACCTCATTTGTGATAACTATAGTTTACTTCAAGTATTAAGTCGTTTTGAACT
>JAEZKJ010000146.1 GCA_023415545.1 Bacteroidota bacterium | reverse complement strand
TTGGTGCAGGACAGTGATTTAAAAGGATTCGCTGTAGCTTTAGATAAATGGAGATTCAGCTGGGTTAAAGCTTATACACAAGGTAATAAGGTGATACTTGAGGGAGATTTCAAAGGTGTACCAAAATTTGTAAGATATGGATGGGGTAATAACCCTGAAGATATACGATTGAAAAATGAAGCCGGTCTGCCTGCTTCACCTTTCCAATTGGAGATAGAATAAGATAGTGTTTTGTTGGCTAAACTAGAAATATACTAAAATGTAACATAGGCAAAAGGATATGTTACATAAGAACCAAATTATGTAATCTATTAGATAATCATTGAAACATTTATGTTCAATAAATCGATAGTTATAAAATATCTTTGCTAAAGAAAAAGTTAGGTGTTTATATATTAATTTGGTTCGTTTTAATTAGGTTAAGTTAGTTATAGGAACTGCTGTTGCGAGAGGTAAAAGCAGTTCCATAACAACTTTTTTTTGAACATCTATTTTTTATGAAAACACAATTAAAAAAACTAATATTATGTTGAATCAGAAAGTTCCAATGACCGAGAAGATCGGTTATAGTTTGGGCGATTTCTCTGCGAATCTTGTGTTCCAGATGATGATGATCTACCAAACAAAATTTTACACTGACATATTTGGATTAGAGGGGGCTATAGCGGGAAGCGTCATGCTTATTGCACGTATTGTCGATGCTTTCGTTGACCCAACAGTAGGACTTTTATCGGATAGAACGAAATCTAAATGGGGTAAGTTCCGTCCGTGGGTAGTATGGACTGCTCTGCCTTTTATGGTGTTCTATGTGTTGGCTTTCTACAACCCGGGTATAGAGGATAAAAGTCTGGTTGCTCTATATGCAACAATTTCTTATACTCTATTAATGTCACTTTACTCATTCAACAACACTCCATATTCATCACTTGCCGGAGTAATGTCGAGCGATATCAAGGAGCGTACAAGTATCACATCAATACGTTTTATCGCCGCTACAATAGCTCAGTTCGTTGTTCAAGGTCTTACTCTTCCTTTGGTACGCAAGTTCTCGAACAATGGTGACATGGGTCACGGATGGTTGTGCACAATATCTCTGTTTGCAGTAATCGGTTTTGTATTCCTTATCGTTGCCGGTACATCAGCAAAAGAGCGTATCGCACCTCCTACAAATCAGAAGAATGACTTCAAGAAAGATATACGTGAGGTATTGGTGAACATCCCATGGAGGGCAATGTTTATCCTTACTATCTTCCTGTTCACTACATTGGCTATGTGGGGTAGTGCCATGAACTACTATTTTGAGAACTATGTTGACTCGGGTGCACTTTATGCTTTCCTCGATAAGCTTGGACTTGTAGCTGTAGAGGGTGAAACCGGTATATGGCACTCTATACTTGATGCTTTTGGATTGATAGTCAGTTCACCTGACAAATGTTACGAGGTAGGATTCGGTATGTTCAATATGCTTGGTGCATTGGTACAGTTCTTTGGCGTACTCTTCCTATCACAGTTCCTTGCCAACCGTTTCGGTAAGAAAAAAGTATTCATCATCTGTCTTGCCCTTACTGCTATATTTACAGCACTATTCTATTTCCCTGGAAAAGCTGATGTTGAGACAATGTTCGTATTGAACTTCCTTAAGTCACTTGCTTATGCTCCTACAGTGCCACTACTTTGGGCAATGATAGCCGATGTAGCCGACCATATGGAGTATGTGAACTATCGTAGAGCAACAGGTTTTGTATTTGCAGGTGTAGTATTTGCACTTAAAGCAGGACTAGGTGTTGGTGGTGCTTTGTTGGGATTCTTACTCTCGGGCTTTGGATATGTATCGGGAAGTGGTATCGTACAGAGCGACCATGCCATAGATGGTATCGTGCTTTCATCAAGTTTGATTCCTGCAGTAACCTTCTTTATAGGTGTAATAGCCCTTTGGTTCTATCCTATAACAAAAGAGTTCAATATAAGTATGCAGGCTGCTTTGGATGAGAGAAGAAAAAAAGAAGATTATTAATATACCTATATAAATTATTATGATGAACATAAAAACCAGTACGCTAATTTTGAGCTCTATCTTTGCAGCCTCTTCTTTTAGTTGTTCTGCTCAACAGAAGGGCTTGAAAGATATTGCCCAGGGTAAGTTCCTGATATGTACCTCGATTAATGTGAATCAACAGAGAGGAGAAAACGCTAAAATAAATGATATCCTCAGTAAACATTACAATGCCATTGTTCCTGAGAACTGCATGAAGAGTGAGGAGCTTCATCCCGAGTTGAACAGATACGACTTTACCAAAGCCGACGAGTTTGTGAACTTTGGAGAGAAGAATAATATGACCATCATAGGTCACTGCCTGATATGGCACTCACAACTTCCAAAGTGGTTCTGTATGGACAGTGAAGGTAATAATCTGCCTGCCGACACATTGAAGAAGAGGATGAAAGATCATATTACCACTGTTGTAAGCAGATATAAAGGAAAGATTAAAGGATGGGATGTTGTAAATGAGGCTATAGAGAGTGATGGCTCGTGGAGAAACAGCAAATTTTACCAGATTCTTGGTGAGGAGTTTATACCATTAGCGTTCCAATATGCTCACGAGGCTGATCCTGATGCCGAACTTTATTATAATGACTATGGCATGTCGGATAAGGGAAGACGTGAAGGTGTGGTGAAACTTATAAAGATGCTTAAAGATAGAGGATTGCGTATTGATGCTGTAGGCATGCAGTGCCATGTTGGTCTGGACTATCCTGAGATAGATGAGTTCCAACAGAGTATAGATGCATTCCGTAATGCCGGTGTGAAAGTGATGATCACTGAGATGGACATGACAGCTATTCCTACTTTGAACAGAGGAGCAAATGTGGGCGACAGAGTAGAGTTTCAGAAGAAGATGAATCCATATACAGAGGGTCTTCCTCAGGAGATTTCCGATCAGTGGAACAAAAGGATGAAAGAGTTCTTTGATCTATTCTTTAAGAATGATGATGTTATCACCCGTGTAACTTCTTGGGGTATCATAGATAGTGACTCATGGAAAAATGATTGGCCTATGAGGGGTAGAGTAGATTACCCATTATGGTTTGACAGAAATTATGAACCAAAGCCTTTTGTAAAGGATTTGACAAACAAATAATTATTGAATTATGAAAAAAGAGATGAGATATTTAGTGCCAAATGATTATATGGCCGATCCTGCTGTTCATGTGTTTGATGGTAAAGTATATATCTATCCATCGCATGACCGCGAGAGTGGTATCGAAGAGAATGATAATGGCGACCACTTCGATATGAATGATTATCATGTTTTCTCCACTGATGATATCATGAATGGAGAGATTACTGATCATGGCGTGGTATTATCGGTTAAGGATATTCCTTGGGCAGGACGTCAGCTTTGGGATTGTGATGTAGCATACAAGAATGGAAAATATTATATGTATTTCCCACTGAAAGATAAGAACGACATCTTCCGTATCGGTGTTGCAACAAGTGATAAGCCTTATGGTCCTTTCACTCCTGAGCCTGATCCTATAAGAGGCAGTTACAGCATCGACCCTGCTATCCTTGATGATGGTGATGGTAACTTCTATATGTATTTCGGTGGTCTTTGGGGTGGTCAGCTTCAGAGATATAGAGACAATAAAGCTATAGAGTGCCCAAAACTTGAGGATGATGATAAACCTGCTATCCCACCACGTGTGGCTAAGTTGAGTGAAGACATGCTTCAGTTTGCTGAGGAGCCAAAGGCTATTATCGTTGTCGATGAGGATGGAAAACCGCTTACTGCAGGTGATAATGAGAAGAGATTCTTTGAGGCTTCATGGATGCATAAGTATAACGGTAAATATTATTTCTCGTACTCAACAGGTGATACTCACAACCTTTGCTATGCTGTGGGTGATAATCCTTATGGACCTTTTACATATAAAGGGGTTATTCTTACTCCTGTTGTGGGATGGACTACTCATCATGCTATTGTTGAGCATAAAGGAAAATGGTATCTTTTCCATCACGACTGCGTTCCATCTAATGGAAAGACATGGTTGAGAAGCCTTAAAGTTTGTGAGTTGGAATATGATAATGAAGGCAATATAATTACTATTGACGGAAAAGGATAATGAATAGAATTTACTTCTTTTTAATATTATTAATTACAACCTCAGAAGTCAGTGTCGGCGCAACAAGCCGACTCTGGCTTCCTGCTTTTAATGAGCAGAAGGGTGTTGTGACATGTAACGTGAAGTCACCCACAACATCGATAGCCATTGAGGAGATCGAGAAATGTTGGGCCGGCAAACCTGTAGAGATCAAGATAAACAAGCGTAACGGTAT
>JAEZKJ010000056.1 GCA_023415545.1 Bacteroidota bacterium | reverse complement strand
GTACTAATTTATCCTCTAAAGAGAGTGAAGCAAAGGAGTTGTTCCACTCAAGTATTAACAGTACTATTGTTCCGAATATAAGCAATAAAAAAGTCATCACTAAAACAATCTTTGTATTTAAATTGTAAAGGTGTACCTTTCTTATCGGACGATTGTTTCCTTTAAATATTCTGGCTATGAAATTAGAAAGTTCATAACAAATACTTTTGTATAGATTTACTAAAATCGGGAATCCCAAACCTCCAAATATTATCAATAATGAGATAGTTATGTAAAGGGTATTATGATTATGCATCACTATTTCATTGCCCAAATTATTATGAATGGTTGAAAAGCCGGCGTTGCAGAAAGCTGATATTGAATGAAAAATAGAAAATCCAATCTCATCATTTATGTTATAACCAGGAAATGCGCCATGAATATCCCAAAAAATTATGGCAGCACCTACCGCCTCTATAGATAGTGTAAAGAGTAGTATGTAAATCAATGTTGAAAATAGTGAAGAAAGTGATTCTGAACTTATAAGATCACGTACAATTAGTTGAGAATATAAAGAGGTATTACCCATAAAAAATAGAGCAAAGAAACAGGTAAAAGTCATCACTCCTAAACCTCCTATTTGAATTAGTACAATAATAATAAATAATCCTAAAGTGGTAAAATTACTTGATATATCAACCGACGTAAGTCCTGTAACACAAGTAGCACTAGTGGCTGTAAATAATGCATCGATGAATGAAATCCCTGAATAGGTGGAGCGAGGTAACATAAGAAGTAATGCTCCAATCATTATAACAATAAAAAAGCTAGTGGCAAAAATAAGCGATGGATTAGTACGTTTTTCAAGTATTGTAATAATCCCGGCTGAGAGTTTGAGTAAGGCCAATATTGTTATTACAATCTCTAAATAAACATCACTATCTAATATTATCCAAATGTTACGTATTATATTATCACCAACAGGTTCATGAAAAATTAATGGAATTAGAGTAAGGAAAAGAGCAGAATTTAAAATATATTTCACTACACTAACTCCTTTTCTTTCAGATTGGGAATCTAAAATAGCATGAACTGAGATATCAAGAAGGAATATAAAACAAGAGAAGTTATAAATACCCTTTATTACTGAAAACTGATAGGGATTTAATATAAAACCATATTGATAAACTATGGCAAAAAGAGCTATAGCTGAAATAATGTAAGTTACGAAATCTATAGAATTAATTATTCTATCTATGTAATCTTTAGCTTTCTTCCTCTTTGGAGGGATTAGTTTTTGTATAATTTTCATACGCTTAATGCGTTAATTTTATCCTAAATTTATAATTTTAAATTTAAACCTATTTCACTATACCTCGTTTTTTGTCCTAAATTGTTTGTTTTTGTATTGCGCGACAAATTTATGCTTTTATAAGATAATTCTACTAATTTAATGAAAAAATTAGCGTTATAATCATATTTTTCATAGTTTTGCATTATCTCTAATAAAATGAAACTGTATGTGTGCAAAACAAAAACGATTTATTCTTTCAGAAGAAGAAATACCTACTAAATGGTACAATATACAGGCGGATATGGTAAATAAACCTATGCCACCTCTTAATCCAAAAACAAAACAACCAATTACTCCTGAAGATTTATATCCTCTTTTTTCACAAGAGGCAAGTCGTCAAGAGTTAAATCAAACTGATTCATGGATTGAAATTCCAGAAGAGGTAAGAGAATTATATAAATATTATAGAAGTACTCCTTTAGTTCGTGCATATGGTCTTGAGAAGGCTTTGGGTACTCCTGCACACATTTATTTTAAAAATGAAAGTGTCAGTCCTATTGGTTCTCATAAAATTAATTCAGCTATTCCTCAAGTATATTATTGCAAACAAGAAGGCGTTACAAACGTAACTACTGAAACCGGAGCAGGACAGTGGGGAGCAGCTCTTTCATATGCTGCAAAGATTTTTGATATTGATGCTGCTGTTTATCAAGTTAAGATAAGCTACGAGCAGAAACCATATCGCAAGAGTATAATGCATACCTTTGGAGCTCAAGTTACTCCATCACCATCTATGTCGACTCGTGCCGGTAAAGATATACTTACCCGTGATCCAAACAACCAAGGGTCGCTAGGTATCGCTATATCTGAGGCTGTGGAACTTGCCATGACTACTCCTAATTGTAAATATACACTAGGTTCTGTACTTAGTCATGTGTCACTTCATCAAACAATTATTGGTCTTGAGGCCGAAAAACAGATGGCTATGGCCGGTGAATATCCCGATGTTGTTATTGCATGTTTTGGAGGAGGCTCGAACTTTGCCGGTATTGCTTTCCCTTTTATGCGTCATAATATTTTGAATGGTAAGCAAACAAGATTCATAGCTGCTGAACCTGCATCATGTCCTAAGTTAACAAGAGGTGAGTTCCACTATGATTATGGTGATGAGGCCGGATATACTCCACTAATCCCTATGTTTACTCTTGGCCATGATTTTAAACCTGCAAATATTCATGCAGGAGGATTAAGATATCATGGAGCGGGATCGATTGTATCTCAACTTCTTAAAGATAAATTGATGGAAGCAGTTGATATCCAACAACTCGAATCTTTCGAAGCAGGATGTCTTTTCGCAAAAGCTGAAGGTATAATTCCAGCACCTGAATCATGTCATGCTATTGCTGCTACTATACGTGAAGCAAATAAATGTAAGGAGAGTGGTGAAGAGAAGGTGATACTTTTCAATCTTTCTGGTCATGGACTAATTGATATGGCATCGTATGATCAATATTTAGCTGGTGATTTAATGAACTACGATCTAAAAGATGAGGATATCAAGAAAAACATTGAGAAATTAAAAAATATATAATTGAGATATTTAATAAAAATCCCGCTAACAGATGTTGAGCGGGATTTTTTTTATTTAAAAATGACTTTTGTGTCATCCAATTTTTGTTATCTATTATTCATTTTCAAAACTTCTTAGCAGTTTTATTTCATCTGCCCAAACCGATTCATCAGGAGTTTCTAGTATTATAGGAATATTGTCAAAACGGCTATCTTTCATAAATCGTTTGAAAAAATCTATTCCTAACGTTCCCTTACCAATACTTTCATGTCTATCTACACGACTCCCTAACTCTTTTTTTGAGTCATTAAGGTGGAAAGCTTTAAGATATTCAAGCCCAACAACTTCATCTAACTCTTTGAAAACATTATTATAGTTCCCCACGATATCGTATCCGGCAGAGTATGTATGGCAAGTATCAATGCAAATACCTACTCTTGATTTATCCTCAACTTTATCGATAATATGTTTAAGATGCCAAAACTCATTACCTATATTAGTTCCTTGTCCTGCAGTATTTTCAATAACAGCAATAACATCTTTAGTTTGTGATAGAGCAATGTTTATTGATTCGGCAACATTATCAAGACACTCTTCAACAGATATTTTTTTTAGATGACTTCCAGGATGGAAGTTAAGGAGGTTGATTCCTAGTTGTTCACATCTTTGCATTTCGTCAAGGAAAGCATCTCTACTTTTTGTTAATCCCTCTTCATCAGGACTACCCAAATTAATTAGATAACTATCGTGAGGTAATATATATTTTGGATCAAGAGCATACTTTTCGCAATTTGCCTTGAACTCTTTTATGCTCTTTGCCGAAAGAGGAACACTTTTCCATTGTCTCTGATTTTTTGTAAACAGAGCAAAAGCATTGGCTCCAATCTCATATGCATTAAGTGGAGCATTTTCAACGCCACCACTTGCTGTAACATGTGCACCAATATATTTCATCTTTATTTATTTTAGTCTATATATACAAAGTTAATTTAATTACAATAAAATCTGTTCTGTATAATATTTATTTACTCTTCTTTAGTATTTCTATAGTTGATAGGTGATAAACCGGTATGTAACTTTACATAACGACCAAAAAATGATTGATTTGGAAAGTTAAACTCTTCAGATATCTCTTTAATAGATTTATCCGTGTATTTAAGTTGATATTTTATATGATTGATTGCTTTCTCATTTATAATTTCAAGAGGATTTCTTCCACATGTCTGTTTTACTATATTTGAAAAATATTTTGTTGAATAACAAAGTTTATCAGCAAAATAGCTTACTGAACGATGTTTACCACAATCTTTCGATAGCATCTCAATAAATCGGATATATGTGTAATCTGCTCTTTTTATATTTTCTACTGTGAAATTTGATTTATCTTCTTCAGAAATTTCTTTATCTATACATCCTAAAATATCTAAAAGAAAACTTGAAAATAGATGTTTTAAAATTTCATTATGATAACAGTTCGATGAGTTATTAATTTTTGATTCAATAAGTGCTCCATAATGAGAAAAGCAGTCATAATTGTTTTCAACTTTTATAGATTGTACCGGATTTCTATATATATGCATGCTAATTTCCCAAGTCCGCTTTTCTATCTTTAGTGTATTGCGTATAAAACTGTTTGAAAATCCTAAAATTCTTATTCTGTAATTTTGATTATTATCAATTCTCTTTATTATTGTGTTTGGAAGGCATAACAATGCATTATTTGGATGAAGTTGATAAGTTTGATTATTTATATTAACTTGAATTTCATTATCTAAGCACATAACAATAAGGAAACAGTCAAGTCTAACCTCATTGTATTTTGATTGAATATCCTCCATATTCTTTATAAGAAGAAAATCGTTGTCTATATACTCAATGTATTCGGCAAGTTCACTATTATTTTTAAAGTCTTCTATCTTTAAATTCTTAATATTTTCAACTACCATATATTGTATAACTTTGAAAAATTACATAAATAGTTTTAATGTCATTCCTATTATTTTATTCTTCAAATTTATAAAAAATCAATAAATAATTAGTGTAATTATATGAAGTGCAATTGATAAAGTTTTCCCTTTTTTTGTCCAAAAAATAGAGCCGAGATGAAGACTATTCAACATCTCGGCTCTTATTAATCAAATATCATAATAAATAATAGAATGACCTAATATATTTTTAGAAGTAATATTTGGTACATATATTTATTCTATTTGCTCCATCTTTTTCTCCATTAAAATCTTTTCTCCACCCATGAAGATACTCTGCTCCAACTTGAAAATCATTTGACACATTCCAAAATACATTAGCTACAAGATATTTACCATCTTTATAGCCTGCTCTGTTGTTTTGAGAGTAGTTTTTATTTGCTCTAAGATTACAGTTACTAAATGTGCTTGAAGCAAAGACTTTTTTCGAGAAGTTATATTGTAAACCTGCATACCATCCACTTGAACGAAGTGCTTGCATACCTTCTGAAATTCCATATTCAGGAACAATATCAAGATCAAAATTTCCCAAATCATTGAAGTAACTAGCTATACCCTTACCATAAGTATACTGTCCATAAACTCTGAAATTATAGAATGAAAAAGTAGTAGAACCTTGTATTCCCCATCCATTAATAGATTTAAATTTCTCACTAACTTCATTTTTATAACTCATATTTCTGTAGATACCACCAACACGAACATGCCCTGAATTATTCCAAGTATATTGTATATAAGCAGGAATATTAGGTGCTCTTTGAGTAGAAATTTTAACATCAGGAGCAGCAGTACCGGAAACTGAAGGAGATTCTACGGCAATACCAACTTTAAGTCCCTTTGCTATCTCACCTTCATATCTCATTTGAGCAGTACGGTAGAATGTCATACCATTTGGGCCCTCATAATCTATTGTGGGAGGGCAAGCTGAAAGATCCATAAACATACCGGTGTCATAACCGAATGTAAAACCTAAAAGTTGAATATAAGCATTTCTAAGTTTGAATGAGTTGCTATTACCTCTGAAATTGGCAGATGTATATACAACAATATCACCTAACACATCACTTCGTCCGACCATTTTCAAAAATAACATTGATGTTGAAGCGTCGATACCGAATCTTTCTTTTGATGAATGACTATCTTTTGATGGTATTAGTGCTGGAATGAAATCTACATTATCAGATATTCCATCAAAGTCATAGGAACCAACCGCTCTCACATATCCACCAATACCCATGGCAAACTTACCTTTTTGATCCATCAATAAAAAACGTGGAGCATTAGGTTCGTGGAAACCTACTATTTCTGTAATCTCAAAGATGTTAATTATAGTCTCTTTCCCTTCTGAACTACCGGATATTAAGATTACCGGTTCATTATAACCTGGTTTTGGATAAAGATCTTTCTTTCTTTGAGAGTTAGCCGGTGTGCATATTATCAGTGATAATAATGCCAAAACTGATACTTTTAAAATTGTTCTCATACTTTTACATATTTGTTATGTTACAATTATCAAGTATGAAAACAACTTCAAATTATAATAGTTTAATTGATATTACCTTTTAATATATTTACTATTCTTTTTTATCAATTAGCTCATCTTTACGAATGCTAAATTCGCATCCACAATATTTTTGATTATAAAAATTATACTCTTTTATTATCTGATTTTTTCTATCACTCAAACCTCCTTTTCGCCAATTCTGAGCCCAATATGTCACATCATCATATTTGCTACAAGCTAAATTTCCAGCCTCTTCTATTTGTTCCAAACTTTTCCATCGGCTTGATGCCAGAGTAGTTGTAATAAGTGAGAAACCATTTTCATGAGCATATTTAGCTGTTTCAATAAGACGAATTTTAAAACATTTAAGACATCTTCCACCTCTTTCAGGTTCATTTTCAAGACCTTTCACTTTGCATTTCCACTCTTCATGATCCCAATCCCAATCAATTATTTCCAGTCCTAATGCTTTTGCATATCTGCTGCACTCGTCTTTACGTAAATTATACTCCTCTAAAGGATAAATATTGGGGTTATAGTAAAATATTGTGGGTGTAATGTTATGCTGTAACATACACTCAATTATAGCTGTAGAGCATGGTGCACAACAAGTATGTAGCAAAACCTTGTTGGAACCATCAGGAGTCTCGATAGTAAATTTCTTCTTTTTCATAGCTCAAATATACCAATTTTTGTTTGTACTGATTCAATGGTTGACTGAACGAATTCAACATTTTTAAAACTCTTTTGTTTCATGTTTATATATTTTCTAATTTTTGTTATGCCTATATTAATGTATGTAATATGAAATTTGATTATCGTCCTGTCTCTAATACTCGCCTTTACTTATTGAGTATATTAACAGGTATTTTTGCCGGTATATTTGTATCTCTATTCAGATGGATGCTTTTACAATCGGATAGTATGAGAGCATTCATGTTTGATACAACTAAATCTCCTCTTTTTCATATATTAGTAATTCTAAGTATGTGGATTCTTATCATGCTTGTAAACTGGCTTAAGAACCATGTACCATACATCAGTGGAAGTGGCTTACCACAGACAATTGGAGCTATATATGGCCTTTTAAAATATAGAATACCAATATTACAATTTGTTTCTAAATTCGTTGGAAGTGTATTCACTATAGGAATGGGATTGTCTCTTGGTAGAGAGGGACCATCGGTTCAGTTAGGTGCCTTAGGATCGGCAATTATTGGTAAGTATACAAAATCTGATTCCACTCAACAAAGATATCTTACTTTAGCTGGAGCTGGAGCAGGCCTTTCAGCTGCTTTTACTGCACCTATCGCTGCAACAGTTTTTGTAATTGAGGATATGTTGGGTTGGGTATCTCTTAAAGTAACTCTTCCTGTTCTTATTGCTTCTTTAATTTCAGGTTATTTAGCCAAGATAATATTGCCGGCCAACTTCTTTGCCACTCTATCTCCGGTGTTTCCAGATGTAAATTTCTTCGTCTTTTTTCTTATTATCCTAGGACTTGCTATTCTCGCTACATTAGGAGGTAAGTTATTGTATGTACTTATATTCTATTTTCAGAAACAGTATGCAAAAAGAATTATTCCGGTATGGCTTAAGCTATTTTGTATTGTAATTCTTACATATATTGTCGGAACTTTTATTTTTGATATTACAGCAGGAGGTGAAGATGCATTAATAAAACACCTTTTGGATAATAGGGGTAATGTATGGT
Source organism: Bacteroidota bacterium (assembly GCA_023415545.1). Taxonomy (GTDB): domain Bacteria; phylum Bacteroidota; class Bacteroidia; order Bacteroidales; family Bacteroidaceae; genus Phocaeicola. The sequence goes on along the minus strand of JAEZKJ010000056.1, from coordinate 11,473 downwards.
GGCTTTTTGCTCTGGTTTTGATAAAAATTTTATTTACTGCAATAAGCTATTCTACAGGCCTGTTTGGTAGTATAATCCTTCCACTTGTAGTTATGGGGGGACTTTTAGGTAAAGCTTATTCACTTATGCTAATATACTTTGGAGTAATTACTCCAATGAGTAGCAGTTTTTTAACATTGATAGGAATGTCGATTTTTTTTGTCTCTGTTGTACGTGCCCCAATTAGTGGGATGATGCTTATTCTTGAGATGACAACTCAATATTCAATATTCTTTCCAATGGTTTTTGCAGTTACTTTAACTTTCCTGTTTGGTCAATATCTAAATTTAAAACCTATTTATCATACTATGTATCTTAATATGATATTACAGATGAAAAATAAATATTCAGAGATAGAATTTCAAATAAATAATGAGTCTGTTCTCGATGGAGTAAGATTAGATAAATTTATTATGCCCGAAGATTGTTCTTTAATTGAGGTTAAGAGGGGCGGTGTAGTAGAGAAACTAAGTGCTGATTTAATCTTACTTCAAAAAGATATAATAAAAATAAAGGTACCTACAGAAAAATACTCCGAACTATTTTATCTATTTAGAACAATAACAAATGAATAGATAAATTACGTAATTACATATCTTTTTTCTTAAATAAAATAGTGAGTTTAGACCGGCTAAACTCACTATTAATATATAATTATAATACAATTTTTACACTAAGAAGCCAAGTAATACACCGGCAGCAACAGCAGAACCAATAACACCGGCAACGTTAGGTCCCATAGCATGCATCAACAAGTAGTTGTCAGGATCATACTCCAATCCAAGGTTTTGCGAAATACGTGCCGACATTGGTACTGCGGATACACCGGCATTACCAATAAGCGGATTAATCTTATTATCCTTGCGAAGGAATAAATTAAAGATTTTAACAAACAATACTCCTGATGCAGTAGCAATACAGAAAGCACAGAATCCTAGGAAGAAGATGAAAATAGTATTCAATGTTAAGAATTCAGAAGCTTGTGTAGAGGCACCTACTGTAACACCAAGTAATATAGTGATAACATCTGTTAATGATCCACTTGCTGTTTCAGCCAAACGACGTGTCATTCCACTCTCCTTCAATAAGTTACCGAAGAATAACATACCTAATAATGGTAAGCCTGAAGGAACCAAGAAGCATGTCAATAATAGTCCCAATATTGGGAATAGAATTTTTTCAGTGTGAGAAACAACCCGAGCAGGTTTCATACGAATTAAACGCTCCTTCTTAGTAGTGAAAAAACGCATGATAGGAGGTTGGATAATAGGTACTAAAGCCATATATGAGTATGCCGATACGGCAATAGCTCCCATCAAATTTGGTGCTAATTTAGAGGACAAGAAAATAGCTGTAGGTCCGTCAGCACCACCAATGATAGCGATACCGGCAGCTTGAGCAGGTTCAAATCCAATAGCTAAAGCAACCATATATGCTCCAAAAATACCAAATTGGGCAGCTGCACCAACTAACATTAATTTAGGATTGGATATAAGCGATGAAAAGTCAGTCATAGCACCAATTCCTAAGAATATTAGTGGTGGATACCATCCACATTTAACACCTTGGTAAAGTATATTTAATACTGAACCCTCTTCGTATATACCTACCTCCAGTCCGGCATCCATTTTGAAAGGAATATTACCAATCAAAATACCAAAACCGATAGGGATAAGCAACAAAGGCTCGAAGTTCTTTCTAATAGCTAAGAACAGAAAGAATAAACCAACAACAATCATAATGAGATGCTCCGGAGTAGCACAAGCGAAACCGGTATAATCCCAAAAGTCTTGAATGTTTTTAGAAATAAATGAAAAAAAACTGCTCTCTTCCATGGCTTATTCAATAATTATTAAGTCAGTACCTTCAAGAACAGATTCTCCTTTGTTGACGTTGATAGCTGTTACCTTTCCGTCACGATCAGAATGGATATTATTTTCCATTTTCATAGCTTCAAGGATAATAATAGTCTGACCCTTCTTAACTTCATCTCCTACTTTTACTTTAATGTCAAGGATAACACCTGGTAATGGAGATTTTACTCCAGATTTTTTAACCTCTTTAGCTGCCGGAGGAGCCACCTGTACAGTAGGTTTAGCAGGACGAGTAGAAGCCATTGGTTTAACAACAGGTTGTGCTTTTACTTCCATTTCCACTGTGAAAGGAGATCCATTAACCTCAACATGGGCAATGTTATCTTCAATATCTGATATGGTTACATTATACTTGTTACCATTGATTTTATATTTATATTCTTTCATTGTTTTATCATTAAAAGGTTATTTATAATTTTTCTCTTATTTACCTTTGTGAGGAAGATTTCTTAATGTGTAAATTTTTGAACTCCATGGTGAGTAGTTTCTACGTACTCGGTTTATTGTTAATACTGTATCCTCCACATCGTGCATGTTTTGATGTTCGTGAAGAGCCATAGCAATAGCAGCATATATCTCAGCGGATTCTGTACCAACATTTTTCTCCTCAGCCTCTTTTTTATCTTCTATACCTTGAAGTATCATAGCATTACGTTTAGCTATTCTTCTACTGATATATCCAATAATCCAGAAAGAGATAAATAGTATAAACAAACCAGAAAATACTATCATCATAGCTATAATAGCCATTGCAACTCCGTTAGGGTCTTTTTCTTTGAAGCCGTCAATTTTCTCGTTCTTATCCAATGTTTTGTTATTGGTGCTTGGAGTAACCAAAGAACTATCAAATATAACCCATCCTTTCTCTTTAATACCATCTACTGCGAGAGCATACGAAGAGTCTACTCCTAATGGAGGTATAGTAATAGAGTCAATAAGAGTTATAGCATTTCCATCATATAGAGCAATCCAATTCTCTTTATTTGGGTCAAGTTTAAAGTTCAAATGGAAATTACCTCTTTTAGGTAGTCCATCAGCCCAGAACAATAAATGTTGTCTAGGTGGAATTGCTGTCAAAACGTCACCTTTTGGGATTGGGTACATCATTGCGGCACGTTCAGGAGCCGACAATGATTTATCTAAAACTCGCTTGTCGCAAGTCATGTAGCAGTTGCGTACGTCAACAGTAGCAAATGATGTATTGAATAACTCAATCCAAGGTTGGTGAAGACCAAAATCATCTTGGAAGTTAGTCTTGTTGTTTATTAACACCTCATTAATAACAAGACTCTTCGTTCCTTGAGCAAAGGAGTTACTATAAATTGCTAACAATGCTACAATTAATATTCCTAATTTCTTCATGTCTTGAAAGTATTTATAGTGGAATATTACCATGCTTCTTAGCTGGATTAATCAATTTTTTAGTTTGCAATTGTTGCAAAGCACGTATAATACGGAAACGAGTATTACGTGGTTCGATAACATCATCAATGTAGCCATATTTAGCTGCATTGTATGGGTTAGCGAACAATTTAGTGTATTCAGCCTCTTTTTCTGCCAAATATTTAGTAGGATCTTCTTGTTCTTTAGCTTCACGAGCGAACAATACTTCTACTGCACCTGCACCACCCATTACTGCAATTTCAGCAGTTGGCCATGCATAGTTCATATCACCACGAAGTTGTTTACAGCTCATTACGATGTGTGAACCACCATATGATTTACGAAGAGTTACTGTAACTTTAGGAACTGTAGCCTCACCATAAGCATAAAGAAGTTTTGCACCATGAAGAATTACTGCATTGTACTCCTGTCCTGTACCTGGAAGGAATCCTGGAACATCAACAAGTGAAACCAAAGGAATATTGAAAGCATCGCAGAAGCGAACAAAGCGTGCTGCTTTTCTTGATGCATTACTGTCAAGTACACCAGCAAGGAACTTAGGTTGGTTTGCAACAATACCTACTGATTGACCATTGAAACGAGCAAAACCAATAATGATATTTTTAGCAAAATCTTTTTGAATTTCAAGGAATTCACCATTGTCGACGATAGCAGCAATAACTTCGTACATGTCGTATGGTTTATTTGGGCTATCAGGAATAATATCATTTAATGAATCTTCCAAACGATCGATAGGGTCATTACATTCAACATAAGGAGCCTCTTCAAGATTATTCTGTGGAATATAGCTCAAAAGTTGGCGAATAAGTGCCAATGCCTCTTCTTCATTAGTTGCTGTAAAGTGAGTAACACCCGACTTGGTTGAGTGAACACTAGCACCACCTAAATCCTCTTGACTTACATCTTCACCAGTAACTGTTTTAACAACCTTAGGACCAGTAAGGAACATATAAGAAGTTCCCTCCATCATAAGAGTAAAGTCAGTAAGAGCAGGTGAGTAAACAGCACCACCGGCACAAGGGCCAAAGATACCGGAAATTTGAGGAATAACACCAGAAGCAAGAATATTGCGTTGGAATATTTCAGCATATCCTGCTAGTGCATTGATACCCTCTTGAATACGAGCACCACCTGAATCATTAATACCAATACATGGAGCACCCATCTTCATGGCTTGATCCATTATTTTACATATCTTCAATGACATAGTTTCAGAAAGAGAACCTGCTGAAACAGTGAAATCTTGTGCGAATATATAAACTAAACGACCTTCAATTGTACCACAACCAGTAACAACACCATCGCCTGGATAATGTTTTTTCTCCATACCGAAGTTAGTACATCTGTGTTCAACGAACATATCCATCTCCTCAAAACTACCTTCATCGAGCAACATAGAGATACGTTCACGTGCAGTAAATTTACCTTTTTCGTGCTGTTTAGCTATGGCTTTTTCACCACCTCCAAGACGCGCTTCAGCACGACGGTCTATCAGCTCCTTAATTTTTTCAAGTTGATTGCTCATAATATCTTTTGTTTAATTAGATTATTATTATTTTTCACAAAGTTCTGTTAATACACCTATTGTAGATTTAGGATGTAAGAAAGCAATATTCAAACCTTCAGCTCCTTTTCTAGGTGCTTTATCAATTAAGCGTATTCCTTTTCCTTCAGCTTCGGCAAGTGCATTAGCAACGCCATCTTCTACAGCAAAAGCAACATGGTGCACACCTTCGCCTCTGTTCTCAATAAATTTAGCGATAGTGCTTTCAGGTGAAGTAGCTTCAAGAAGTTCAATCTTTGTGTCTCCAACTTTTAAGAAAGCAGTTTTAACTTTTTGATCTTCCACTGTCTCGATGTTGTAACATTTTAAACCCAAGACATTTTCATAATATGGTAGTGCTTCGTCGATGCTTTTTACTGCAATACCTAAATGCTCAATGTGTGAAATCTTCATAGTGTAATTATTTATTAATTTTAAATACAGAAAATTATTTTGTTTCACAAAGTAAACAAATTCAATATTAATAAAGAAATAATTCTTTAATTTTTATTTAAATATAAAATGATGAGTTTTAGATAACTAGGAATATAGTTTGCAAAGTACTTTATTAAGTATGTTCCATCTAAATCGGAACCAACGTCGAGTACTTGTTTGTTTACCTCCAAAACTGAGAATAAACTCTCTGTAACCATATTTTTTAAAAGGCAATCCTGGATCTAGAAATTCAAAATGTTGATAACCATTTTCATCAGCCCATTTTAGTGGTCCCCATACAGCCATAATACCCGGATATAGAAATGGGTAGCTTTTTCTCAAACCCATTGAAAACCATAGATATGCTGTATCTTTAGAGAAAAGACATACTGAACCACCAATAATTTTATTATTGTATTTTACAAGAAATATTTTAGATATCTCTTGTTCACTATTTTTTCGTGATAGTTGAATAAATAAATCTATATGAGGAAAATGTTTTCTTATTTTAGAAGAGTAATTATTTTTCAACATTTTTGAAAAGGTTTTAATATCCTCTTCATTCTGTGTTATCTCAATTTTAACGCCACTTCGTATTGCTCTGATTAATTGTCGTCTTTTTGATGAACTTACTCTCTCTTCAGGAGATTTGCTATGTAGTGAATTATATACTCTTAACCAATTTATAGCAAAGTAATTATTCTTTTTGAATGCATTGTATCCTAATAAAGGATTTTCCAAATTGCGGAATTCTATTAAAAAAGATCTCTTTTTAGCTTGTTGAGTTAACTCTTCGAGAAGCATAGCGAAAATTTCTTCTTTATCATACGAGTTATCAAAGTACTCACCACTACCATATACTTCACATCTTTTTATAATAGACGGAGGGAAAAAACGAACACTTCTTCTTATTGTACCCATAAGTCGAGCAACGTATTTATCTCCATCCTTAGCAACTATCATTATAGGCTTATAACCCTTTGTCTGTTCAAAAACTTTAAACAGTTCATTTGAATGAAATATTGAGTTACCATCAATTTGTGGCAACTCATTATACGAGGTTATTGAAGTAAGTTTTATAGCCATACTATGCAAAAATATTAAATGTTTTGTATAAATCTCTATTCATTAGTATCTTTGTATAAACAAATAATATTGAATTATGGATAATTTTAGCCAACTTATCACACAAAGACGCAGCATGCGCAAATTCACAGAGGAGTCACTCTCTCAGGATCAGGTAGTTGAATTATTGAAGGCAGCCTTAATGTCACCTTCTTCCAAACGAAGCAACTGCTGGCAGTTTGTCGTTGTCGAGGATAAGGATAAGCTTGAAAAGTTATCATTATGCAAGGAGAGTGGGAGTGCGTTTGTAAAAGATGCTCCTTTAGCTATTGTTGTTCTTGCTGACCCTTTATTGAGTGATGTTTGGATTGAAGATGCATCTATAGCATCTATAATGATACAACTACAAGCTGAAGATCTTGGATTGGGAAGTTGTTGGGTTCAGGTTAGAGAGAGATATTTGGCTAATGGTACTCCTTCGGGGGACTATGTTCGTAATGTACTTGATATTCCACTTCAACTACAGGTATTATCCATAATTGCTATTGGCCACAAAGGTATGGAGCGCAAGCCATTTAATGAGGAGAACCTTTTGTGGGAAAAGGTACACATAAATAAATTTGGAGAGAAATGAAAATAGCTCTTATTGGAGCAGGAAATATAGCAACTCATCTTGGTAAGGAGTTGCAAAAAGCAGGTGAAGAGATTGTTTGCGTATTCAGCCGTACTGAAGAGTCGGCAAAACAACTCTCTTCTATTTTAAAATGTAGGTATATTGCTGATATTAAAGAGGTTGATAATGATGCTGATTTATACATATCAGCAATAAAAGACTCAGCTTTTTATGAGATTGCTCCGCAGTTAACTAAAGGAAGAGAGAACTCTATTTTCCTTCACACAGCTGGAAGTCTTAAAATGGATGTATGGAGTGGATTAGCAAAACGATATGGGGTAATTTACCCTATGCAAACTTTTAGTAAAAACAAAGAGGTTGATTTTAGCAAAATCCCTATATTTATAGAGGGAAATAGTCCTGAAGTTCTCAATATAGTTAGGAGTATTGCTGAAAAACTAACATCAAAAGTTTATGAAGCATCTTCACAACAAAGGAGTTATCTACACATTGCGGCCGTTTTTGCATGTAATTTTACTAATCATATGTATGCTCTTTGTGATGATATTCTTCAAATAAATGGGATACCATTCGATGTTATGCTTCCTTTAATTGAAGAGACTGCTTCAAAGGTTCATTCATTAAAACCTAAAGATGCCCAAACAGGACCGGCAATAAGATATGATGAGAATGTAATAAACCATCATATATGTATGCTAGAAGAGGATAAAGATTTACAGGATTTATATCAAAGTATTAGTAAAAGTATTTATAAATTGGCTCAATAATGATAAATTACGACTTAAAAAAGATAAAGGCTATAATATTTGATATTGATGGAGTGCTCAGTAGCAGTACTGTGCAGATGAATGATAAAGGCCAGCCTATTAGGACGGTAAATATTAAAGATGGTTATTCTATCCAGTTGGCTATAAAGTGTGGAATCCGAATAGCTATAATTACCGGTGGTAAAGGTGAAGCAATTATAGAAAGATATAAAGGATTAGGAGTCAAGGATATCTATACATCTGCATCAGTAAAGGTGAAAGAGTATACTGACTTTGTGCAAAAATATGGACTAGATAACGACGAGATTTTATATATGGGTGACGATATCCCTGATTACGAGGTTATGAAAATTTGTGGACTACCATGTTGTCCTGCAGATGCTGTAGCCGAGATTAAATCGATATCAAAATATATATCTCACATAAATGGAGGTCAAGGTTGTGGCAGAGATGTCATTGAGCAGGTGCTAAAAGCTCATGATAAATGGATGTCACATGCTGAGGCTTTTGGATGGTAAAATTGATTATATGTTAGAAAATCTAAAGAATTACAACATCATTTTAGCTAGTAATTCTCCACGAAGGAAAGAGCTATTGGAAGGATTGGGTGTGAATTATAGTGTGAAAACACTTTCAGGTGTTGACGAATCCTATCCTGAAACTCTTAATGGTGAGGAAATACCACTTTTTATCGCTAAGAAAAAAGCCGATGCTTATATTAATAATATTTCAGATAATGATTTAATTATTACTGCCGACACAATAGTATGGCTTGATGGCAAAGTGCTTGGTAAACCTGAAAATGCTGCTCATGCAAAAGAGATGCTAGCAGCTTTATCGGGCAAAACACATCAGGTTATGACGGGTGTTTGCATAACTTCAAAAGATAAAAGAAAAGAATTTGTATCTGTGACAGATGTAACATTCGATACTCTATCTGCAGAAGAGATAGAGTATTATGTTGAAAATTTTAGACCATTCGACAAAGCTGGTGCCTATGGTATTCAAGAATGGATAGGATATATAGGAGTAAAGTCTATAAGCGGCAGTTATTTCAATGTTGTTGGTCTACCAATACAAAGATTATATAGAGAATTAGTAAAATTTAAAAAAAGAGAGAAAACCAAACAATTTTTGGTTTGTTTTTAAATAATAAATAAAAGAACTATGGCTTTGAAAATAGCTTTTTATGACACTAAACCTTACGACGAACGCTCGTTTAGAGAGACTAATGAAAAGTATGGCTTCGATATTAAGTTCTACAAAGGAAGATTGAATATTAACAATGTAGTGCTTACTAAAGGAGCAGATGCTGTTTGTATCTTTGTAAACGACTCAGCTGATGCTGAAGTTATCCAGGCCTTGGCGGATAATGGCGTTAAACTGCTTGCTTTAAGATGTGCAGGTTACAATAACGTAGACCTTAAAGCTGCAAAGGGAAAAATGACCGTTGTCAGAGTTCCTGCTTATTCACCATATGCAGTAGCTGAATATACCCTTGCACTTATGTTGTCTTTAAACCGTAAAATACCACGTGCTACTATGCGTACCCGAGATGGTAACTTTTCTCTTCATGGATTGATGGGTTTTGATATGCATGGTAAGACAGTAGGTATTATTGGAACAGGTAAAATTGCAAAGATTCTTATCAAAATATTAAAAGGATTTGGAACGAATGTAATTGCATACGATTTGTATCCTGACTATAACTTTGCTCGAGAGAATCACTTTATATATGCATCTCTTGATGAGTTATACAAGGCTTCTGATATTATTTCCCTGCACTGTCCTCTTACTGAACAGACCAAATATCTTATCAATGATTACTCTATAAGCAAAATGAAGGATGGAGTAATGATTATCAATACCGGACGTGGTCAACTTATCCATACAAATGCACTTATTGAGGGATTGAAAAATAAGAAAGTAGGTTATGCCGGCCTTGATGTTTATGAAGAGGAGAGTGGCTATTTCTATGAGGATGTTTCCGATAAGATTATTGATGATGATACTCTTGCTCGACTTTTGTCATTCAATAACGTTATTGTGACTTCACATCAAGCTTTCTTTACTCAAGAGGCTTTAGCGAACATCGCTAATACTACACTTCAAAATATTAAAGATTTCTATGAAGGTAGGATAGAGAATGAGGTTGTAATGCCTTAATTGAGATAATACTTATACTTATTATTAATATAGAGAAAGAGGGTAACCAATTCATTTTTGGATTACCCTCTTTTCTTATTTTAATTCTTTCATTAATAGGTCAACCTTGAAGAGTTTATTTAATATATAGGAATGTTTTTTGAACTATGTAGTATTTTAATAATACTCTTCTACTATATAGTTTATTTGAATATTAGTTCATCCTATAAAAATTAATCTCCTCTATCAACATTGTTCTCCTCTATCAACATTGATCTCCTCTATAAATATTAATCCCCTCTATAATAGTACAGTAAAGAGCAACGTGCGATAAAGTCAGCAAATTTAACGGTCAACTCTCTCTCACCATATTTAGGAAACTGCACATCAGGAATATAGTCGTTCTCAATCAGATATTCCAACAAATCCGGAGGACATTTTGTAGGAACAGTGAGAAGAGTAAAAGCTTCTTTTTCTGCCTTTTCTTTGTCGTAATATGGATTTAGAGGATCCTTAATGTATTGACAAATATCATGTGCAAGTAACATTCCTTTCTCTTCATTGCACATAAGGACAAAGTTTTTAAAATCCTTCATCTGTGGAAGAGTATGATTTTCATCATCAGGCCATTTAAGCACATTCACTAGGAACTCTTTCAAACCTTGGTAGCCATCTATATATACAATGTTTTTCCCATCGTTGCCACTTGTGAAGTTATGATATATCTCCCTATTTTTCTCTTTCATCTTTTCAGATAAATCAGGCTTTGTAAAGAATAGACCATCGATTTTCTTCCACTTCTCGACTCCATCAGTGCATATTATCTCTAACCATTCATATAGAAAAAGTGCTAAAGGACCACATGGAACAGTATATTTTTCAGTGTGAGATAAATCTTTTACATATGCTTCTACTGATGGTTGAGTAAGGTAAGTATGTCCAAAAAGCCAAGATAATTTCTCTTTAGCATCCTTTTCATCAATGTAATTATTTAAATATCCATTTAAGTAATCATTCTCGGGTGCATATTCATAAGCATCCAATAAAATATCATAGACCTCAATGGCACTTATCTCGATAGACTTATCCATTGGATTGATAGGTAATTTGGAATGGTTGTTATTGTATAAAGTATTCCAAATAATAAATCGGATATCCTCCACATTAACTTCTTCCTCTACATAATCATCACCAATATTATAAAATGGTATTGGCGTGTTATATAGATCTTTACACTTTCCTGTAAAAGACTTCCAAATCCCTAATCCGGAAATTAAATCCTCTAGATAAGCAGATAAATAAATAGCACATTTTTTCTTTATCTCCGTGTGCACATGATCTAGTTTTATTTTATCAATAATCCTGTTGCTGAGTTCAACAAAGTAGTTATCACTCACTATCTGCTGTTTATAAGGGTGTATTTCCAGCCAACTATTTATATATATCTTTTCATTTTTCATATCGATAAAATTATTTTTTACGAATATAACAAAGAATGGTTAACATATATCGTACTTTTTTGTTATTAATAATAAATATAAATTATATGATAAAGGAAGATAATGGT
>JAEZKJ010000010.1 GCA_023415545.1 Bacteroidota bacterium | reverse complement strand
AGCAGGGATATTTCGTTATTAATATGACTTTTGGTCATATTCTTATATCATTAAAAATTATAATTTATGAATAACTTTCATCATCTGTTCTCCAAGACCAATAGTATAACCTTGTGATACAAATACTACACGATTGAAAGTATCGGCAATAATAAATATTGGAAGAATGTTAGGGTTAGCAAGCTTCATCTGCTTTACAATCTGCTCCTGAATTCCTTTGTTGATATCAATACCATACTCTATAGTCGATGGCAAACCTTTGAATTCGTTAGGATTGTATTTCTTATATTGAGTTTCATTTGGAAAAAGAAGTACCATTTTTCTTCCCCATTTATTGAACTCGGCAGATAATTGAACAATATCACGAAGAGCATGATTTGTAGGTTCCTGTCCTACTCCTAAAATTCCAAGAATATAATATCCTCTACCTGTTGTTGAAAGAAGACTTTTTGGTTCATTGGAATCAATTGGCATATATAATGACTCCGAATTAAAAGTTCCAATAACTTCAACTTCATTACTACTCTCACGCATCTCCAATGATATATTAGTTGTTTTATCTTCTTCAACTTTGAAGAAAGTCATATCAACTAAAACGCCACCATTAGCAAGGCGAGTACCTGTAACCATCATATAATTACCTTCATCGAGTGAAGTTCCATTTTTCAATAGATTACTCCATGTGGCACCGGCACCCATATCGATATCTCCCTCGTCATAGTTAAGCAAATAAACATTACAATTGTCGTCTATCTTTGAAATTGTAAAATGAGAATAATATTTAGGGTCAGACAATGATTTAATTGGTTTATATGAAGCAACTAGTTTACCTTGAGGTACACTTTTCTTAATATCGTCACTATTAAAAACTACATCTTTAATGCCGTTACCCATCAATTGAACTTTTCCTGTTACCTCATCTATACGTGCCGGAATTTCGAGGCTTCTAGCTAAAGCGACAAAGAATATGTCACGGCTATGTTTATCAGCCATTTTAGTCTTCCATACTCCAACAGGTGATATTGGAGCACCACCTAAATTGCATGAGTCATTAACAGAAATCAATGTTTTTACATAATCAACAAGTTTTTCAGGTGAATTTTTGAATTCATCAGCTTGGTTTTGAGGTATAATCTTTTTAAAGAAAGATTTATATGGAGTAAGCAACTCATTACTTACACGAGGATTCAAAATATTATTGATATCATCACCTTTATAACCGTTTAGATTATCATTAAGAACTTCAAGAGTAACATCTCTTAAATCCTTTGAAGATATGACGTTAAGAAGGTCTAAACCTCTTTGCTTACTTTCATTGTCAGTCAAAGATGAAAGGAACTTTTTCATAACTTCATAGTTACCTCTTGAAGCGATAAAAATCTTAGATATTTTATCTTTATCATAACCATACTCCTTTGAAAATGCAAAAGCATCATCTTCAGTCATGAATGTAGAGACATATGAGTTACGTATTGAATCTTCTGCATGTAATCTTTTTGCATTTTCTTCACGAAGTTCCTCGTTGACTTCAACAGCAACCACTCCCTCTTTTGGAGGAATTATATCGAATACCTCAGTAAAGTTATTATCTCCGGGCTTTTTGTCGAGAACAACAACAGCCTCACCATCTTTAGCAAATGATACTTTGCTGTAACCAAATTTACCATCTTTACTTGCCCATACCAGCATATCTCCTTTACCGGCTGTTAACGAGACTTCACCTTGCTCATTGGTTCTTTTAGATGCAACAGTATAAAACTCAGCATAGTTGTACACCTTAAAATCTACCTTGGCATTTTCAATCGTATTACCCTCTTTATCTATAATCTTAACCGTAACTTTTGAAGTAGGAGCATAGTTATCAGTAACATTAATCTCAGTGTATCGTGGATTAACGTACATCTTCTCTTCAGGTCCATTATATCTACCGAAAACCTTAGTATGCATAAGCATACCTCTAGAGGCAGGCGCATTAAACCAACCTAAATTTAATACCGGTTCGGGTTCACAAGCTCCAAAAAAGTACCATTTACCATCTACCCAAGCCTCAACCCAAGCATGATTATCGTCAGTATGAGCCCATCGAGGAGTATAAACTTGGCGAGCAGGAATACCAACAGCTCGTAGTGCAGCTACTGTAAATGTTGACTCCTCACCACACCTACCATAAGCTGTTTTTACTGAAGCTAAAGGAGAACTTGTTCTAGAATCGGAAGGTGTATAGATAACCTTTTCATGGCACCAGTGATTAACCTCGAGAACAGCGTCGTGAAGAGATAAATTTTTAACTCTATCTTTTAACTCTTCATAAAAGACTTTACGACTTTCATCAAGATTTTCATTATTTATACGAATTGGTAAAACGAAATGACGAAATTCTCTTTCAGGGATGGTTTTTCCCCAAGGCATCTCCTCTTTTGCTTTCATTGAATAACTAACATTTTCCAAAAAATATTCGCCTGAATAGTCAGCAATATCACTTAATGGCATATATGCATATAGGAATGTTAATGCCTCTTTCTCATAAGTAGTTATATCTTTGTTTAAAATAGAGAAGAGAGAATCATTTGCAATCATTTCTGCTCTTTCTTTAAACTCTATATCTACTCTCTCTCTTTCATTTATGTCACTTATAAAATGAGTTTTATTTGTGCAGGATATTAAAAATAAAATTTGTAATAATAAAATCGATGTAGTATATCGTCTCATATTATGAAAATATAGGTTAAAATGCTTTTTATTACGAATATAAACATATTTAGCTATATGATAAAATACATTAACTAATTAAAACATACATACTATATTTTTCTAAAAATGAAACGATAAACTGTTCTTAAAAAATGATATTATTATATTGTTACATTTATTTAATCTGTTTTATTTGATGAAGATTCATCACTGTTTTCTTCAGGATTAACACCATTGTTAATCTGTGCTTTAAGTTTATGATTTTTTTCTACCAAGGATGTTACGTAGACAGTAAATATTGGGAACATCATCATTCCAATTGCAGCAAGAATAACAGATAGAATTTTACCAATACCTGTAACTGCAATTATATTACTTCCAACAGTAGTAACATCCATTGATGCCCACCATAAAGCATCCCAATAATTTGAAACCAATGAATTAATATCCCTCTCCTGCACATAGAATATCAGAGAAGCAAAATAGATAGTAGTGAAAAGCAAAGCTATATATGATCGGAAGAGATTAGAAACTCTACTTGCTGAGAACCATCCAACAACAATAGCCATAGCATACCCTCCTCGAATAAGTGGAACAAATCTGATTAAGTAGTCTATTTCCTTTGAAAAGGAGAATTCATGATACTGCATTATATTTAGGTATGGTATAGAAATAAGGAAAAATAGAAAATGAGATTTAATGTATTTCTTTTTGTTTTTACTTAAGAAAAGTTCCAAAAAGAAGTCGAACAAGAAGAAAATACAGATCCAAAGCTGTATCTTCATATAATCAGGTTCGTTTAAGAACGAAATATTATGAAAAGTATCTACAGAAATACTAATCACAAGAAACAGGGAAAGAATAAGTATAATTACATGGAGAACACCATATACACCTTTCCTTGAGTAAATAAATGATTTCAGAGCATTGTACATAATTATATCTATTTTTTAATTATGAACAAGCT
>JAEZKJ010000118.1 GCA_023415545.1 Bacteroidota bacterium | reverse complement strand
GATCAAGCAACTAAAACTCTTCAGTTAGAAAACGCTAAATAATTTAGCTTTATCATACTTTTAATTCTTATGGAGCACGAGTAGTTCGTGCTCCATAATGAATTGAAAATTTCTATACTACATTATTCATGAATAATAATTCTCCTATAAAAGCTGTTAACCGACCGAAGAAAACTATGAAAAGTTCATCTTCGTCGAAAGCTCGTAAGAGAAATTCAAATTCCCCAAAAAATAAAACAGTTAAAGAAATTCCCGGATGGATATATAAATTGCTCATGTTCTTGATTGCAATTGTCTTTATCTTTTTATTCTACTATTTTTTTATTCGTCCATACTCGTATAGATGGAAACCATGTTATGGATTCAAAGCTTATGGCATATGTATGCCTTCAAGTTATAAAGTTCATGGTATAGATATATCTCATCATCAAGGTGATATAAATTGGAAAGAGTTATCACAAACTCAAAATGGACGTTTCCCGGTGAAGTTTATCTTTATGAAAGCCTCGGAAGGGGGAGATTTTAAGGATAAAGTTTTTCAGGAAAATTTTGATTCTGCACGTTCATATGGCTTTATACGTGGTGCTTATCACTTTTATAATCCAAACACCAGTGCTGAAAAACAGGCTGATTTCTTTATAAACTCAGTACGCTTGGAGAAAGGTGATTTACCTCCTGTTTTAGATATTGAGAAGAGAGGTGATGATGCTCAAAAGATGAAAAGAGATATTAAACTATGGTTGACAAAAGTTGAAAATCACTATAAAGTACGTCCTATTATTTATGCTTCATATAAATTTAAGCAAAAATATTTAAGCGACTCTATCTTCAATACTTATCCATATTGGATAGCTCACTATTATGTTGATTCGGTGAAGTATCAAGGAGATTGGGCTTTTTGGCAACATAGCGATATAGGTAGGATACCTGGTATTGAAAAAGATGTCGACCTAAATATCTTTAAAGGAACTATTGATGAGTTGAAGTCCATGACTTTACATTAAGATTTTAAAATGCCCCAAAAAGTTAGAAAGAATAACTTTATGGGGGCATTTCATTTTTATTAAACTTTAGGGATTTATATCTTATTTATTAGTAATGATTTTATTAATTATTCCATAATAAATTTTACCGCTGCCCAATTATGTTTCTCTCTAAAGTGAACAAACTTTAAGCCTAGGCTTTGTGCTTTTTCTTTTATAATCTCTATATCTTCAACATAGAAACCACTCATATATATCTCCGATCCCTTCTTCATACACGAAGCATACTTATCCATATCATTTAAAAGTATGTTACGGTTAATATTAGCAATTATAACATCGAATGTAGGACAATCTTTTAGAAGTGAAGCATCACCATGTTTTACAGTTATATTATCTAAATTATTTAATTTGATATTATCTATAGAGTTGTTTACACACCAATCGTCAATATCTATTGCCATTACAGGATTAGCACCTTTTTTAGATGCCAGAATAGCCAAAATAGAAGTACCACATCCCATATCAAGTACCGATTTGCCAACTAGATCTGCTTCTAATAACTCTCCGATTATAGAACTTGTTGTTTCATGATGTCCTGTTCCAAAAGCCATTTGAGGATTGATAACAATTTCATATTCTGCCTTTGGAGCATCGTGATGAAAAGTACTATGTATACAACATCTATCTTCAATTACAATTGGTTGGAAATAGTTTTTTTCCCACTCTTCATTCCAATTCTTATCTTCAACCTGTGCAATAGAGTATTTTATCTCAACTCCCTCTAAAGGGAAATTCTCTATTTTATCCTTCAACTCATCTTCATTAAAGAGATGCTCTTGTATGTATGCTTTTTCTCCCTCTTGGAATTCAACAAAGCTTTCAAAACCTATCTCACCAAGTTCTCCCGAGAGTATATCGTTTACTATTTCGTTACAAGGATTAGTTGTAAATGTTACTTCTAAATATTTCATACTGTTCCAAATAAATATTTAGCAAAGATAGTGCATTTATCTAATTCCCGGTCAACATAATAATAGCTATTTTGTTTAAAAAAATAGGGGAATCCCTATTATATTGTAGGGATTTTCTCTATCTATTAATGTTTTCTATTTTTATTTTTGTATGCGATTAAATAGAAAAACTTAATATACAAGAATATGAAAAAGATTGTTTTAGCTTCGCTTTTATTGGCTTGCTTGCCATATCTGTCATTTGCACAGAGTAGTGACGACGACCTCTATTTCATTCCTAAAAAGAATAAAAAGAATGTTACTAACACTACAACAGTGACGGTTCAACAGCAGGTGTCAAAGAGTAACTTGAATAATAGTGCTCAAAGCATAAGCTCGACTATCGTAGTTAAAGATGCTTCGGGTAAAACTAGAGATGTAGATGAGTATAACCGTCGTTATACATCTAGAGATAACACTTTTGCTCTTGATAATGATACTCTCTATATTGAAGAGAAACCTTATAATGAGAGAGGTGAATGGGTAAATGGTTTTGAAGGTAGTGAGCAAGATTATGAATATGCTATGCGTATTATTAGATTTAGAAATCCATATTTTGCTATTCCTATAAGTTCTCCTCTATATTGGGATGTATTATATACTCTTCCTTCATGGGAGTGGAACGTATATGATGATGGCTTCTATGCTTATGCATTCCCTACATACTCTAACCGCTTATGGTGGGACTGGAGATTCAATTATCCTTTTGGAGGATGGGGATTTGGATATAATTGGTATTCTCCTTGGTACAATAGTTTTTACCCATCATGGGGCTGGGGACCAAGTTGGGGACCTGGATGGGGTCCTGGATGGGGTCCAAGTTGGGGTCCAAGTTGGGGACCTAGTTGGGGCCCTGGATTCAGACCTGGTGGAGGTCATTGGAATGACCATTTTGGAAGACCAAGCATAGGCTCTTCAATCCGTAATGGAAATGGTGTTTATGATAACCGCCGTGCTGATGTTCGACCAAATAGAACTAGTACAAGATTGCAAGGTTCAAATAGAAGTACTGTTTCGGGACGAGTTGTAAATGGCAGTAATAATGCAAACTCTGTCAGACCACAAAGAACTGTTCAACCTAATAGAAGTACAACCTCTTCACGAGTAGAAAATAGTACTAGAGGCGATAGAAGCTCGACATCTTCTTCATATACTCGCCCAAGCATGAATAGAGGTGAATCTTCATATTCAAGACCAAGCAGTACAAGAAGCAGTGTTCGTGAAAGCAATGCAGTAAATCGCTCAAGTAGCAATGAACGTAACTATAACTCTTCAAGAAACAGCTATAACAGCAGTAGTAGCAGTAGCAGTTTTAGAAGCAGCAGTAGTAGCAGCTACCAAAGTAGTGGCTCAAGTTCACGCTCTTCATCAGGAGGTGGCGGTGGTGCACGTAGAAGATAATAATTACTTAAAACTTGATATTTATGAAAACAAAAAGAGATATACTTTGTGCTTTCTCATTGATATTATCATTGGGAATGGCTGCTCAGTCACAATATGATGCTGAACGTCTTATTGGTACAGAACTTAACGGAACAGCTCGTTTCGTAGGTATGGGTGGTGCTATGGGTGCTCTTGGAGGTGATATTTCGGTTATTGGAACTAATCCGGCCGGTATTGGTATTTATAGAAGTAATGATTTCTCTGTATCTTTCGGACTGAACAATACAGCTACAGAATCAGATTTCTATGGTACTAATTTTAAAAACAATAAAACTCGTTGGTCGTTTGATCAAGTAGGTTTTGTTTATAGTAACAAAATTGGAAACAATACTCCACTGAGATATGTGAATTTTGGATTCAACTATAAAAAGAATAAAAACTTTAATAGGCTATTTGCATCCGGTGGTAATCCACAAGGTTTATCTCAAACTTGGCAAATGGTAAGTGTTCTTGAAAACTGTTTCGACGCTTATGGTTTTGCTGAAGATACTTGGGCTGGTATGACAGATAAAATCTATACAGACCAAAACCCATATATGGATAACCAAATCCAATATCCATATTTGGGAATAATGGGAGTAAGAACCGACCTAGTAGGTATAAGTGGAATAGATAATTTGCCTATAGGTTGGGATAGTGACCTTCATAAGTTCACTAGTCGTGAGGAAGGTGGAATTTATGAGTACGATTTCAATGTCTCTTTCAATATTGAAGATAGATATTATCTTGGTATCACTCTTGGTGCATATGATGTAAAGTATAAGAAATTCTCATATTACACAGAAGATATTTTCGATGAGGGAGGCAACGAAGGTTACTACGAACTTACCAATTGGTTTAGAACAAGTGGTTCGGGTGTAGATCTAAAATTTGGTTTTATAGCTCGTCCGATTGAAGATTCACCATTCCGTGTTGGTTTAGCTATTCATACTCCTACATGGTATAACCTGTCGGATTTCCATTATGCAGATATCACTTCGAATATAGCATATATGAACAATGGTACACTGGGAAATCCTGAAAGGGTAGAGGAGTTTACACCCGATTACACTAATGATGGTGATATTCGTAGAGATTACAAACTGGTTACTCCTTGGAAATTTAACTTCAGCATGGGAACTACTATTTCCAATTTGGTTGCCCTTGGTGCTGAGTATGAATATTCTGACTATTCATCAGCTAAGCTAAAATATGATGATGGGTATGATATGGAGGTTGCTAATTATGCGATATCTGAAGATTTGAAAGGTGTAAGTACTCTTCGTCTTGGTATCGAGACAAAAATAGCTCCACAATTTAGTGTTCGTGCGGGATACAATTACTCTACTGCTGCATATAAGGATAATGCTTATAGAAGTTTAGATTGGAACGATACTCGTACTGATACTGATTATAATAATACTAAAGCAAAGAATACATTTACTTTTGGATTAGGATACAGAGGAACAACTTTCTATGCTGACGTAGCATATAAATATGATAACTATAAATCAGATTTCTATGCTTTCGATAATATCGACTTGAAAGCTGCAAAAGTTAATAACTCAAGAAATCAAATACTATTTACTCTAGGAGCTAAATTTTAATTTGTAATTGTGATGTGTCCCTTGAAAGTCAGACAAAAAACTTTCAGGGGGCACATTATTTTTTATCCCTATATTCCTTTTTCTTCCAGAAGTTGAAGCCCATATAAAAATTCAGTGAACCAAATGAGTTGGTAATGGAGAAAGATTGTTTTTTATAATTATAAGTATGGACTAATAAAGAAGCTCCAATAAAATATTTAGAGTTATTGTAAACTACACCTGAACGAGTGATCAAATCGAAGTTAATATCTTGAATCCAATGTCCACTGTTTGCTTCACTACCATTGACTCTTGACTTTTTATATCCAATAGCCGGAAGGAGTGATAGATTTGCAACAAAGTTCCTCTTGAAAACCCAATTATAGCCGTAACCAATATTTATGCTGTAGTCTGAATATTGGACATTATTGAATTTAAGGCCATCATCAAGATCTTTTTGAATAATATAAGGTAGTTTTTTATAATCGAAAGTCACATTATGTTGTGAATATGAAAACCCTGCCATAATTGAACCACAACTTCTTCTTTGATTTGTTGATTGGCTATAAACTGCAGGATATGAAAAATATTTGTGATTGAAAATCCAATATGCATTTATTCCTTTGATATTACTTCTGATTCCATCAAACGTTGCATCCTCCACGCTTTTATTGTCATCAAAACCTCTTACGGAACGAATTTTGAAATCATTACCGGTCTTTCTATAGTACATATCCACTCCGAATTTAGAACTATAAAGACTTAATGAATACTCTTTTTTTGATATCTTTTGTTTCGAGCCGCCAAAAAGTTCACCTATATCAAAAGTATATCCTAAGAAAATCCATCTCCATCCAAAATAGACACCAAGTTTGTATGTAATCTCAGGTGAAAAAGAGATACTTTGCTCTTTCCCATTTACACTTGTTCCAAATCTATATGATTCATACGATGAAGTATGCTGAAGCATGAAAGCAAGATTGTAGAAATTAGGAGTAATATAGGTGGTGTCAATAGCATTAAACTCTTTACCAACTCGTCGAATTGTTCTACCTGTCTCTCTCACTGTTCCAACCATGTTGTTGGTAACATCATGAAAAAAATCTTTTATATTATTTTTTATAATAGAGTCGTTGGCTGCTTCTTGTGCACTACTGTTTAAGAAGCAGTTTATCAATAAGAGAGAAAAAACAATCTTATTCAACGATTTCATAAAAAAATATTGCTGTTAAAGCTTATTAAGTATTTTATCCATTACCCAGTTAGTTGTGGTAGCACTTACGCCATCACAAGTACAGATTCCTTTTCCTTGCAAATGCTCAACAACAGCTTTAATGAGTGGAAGTTGAACATGTGGAGGATTAGGAGGCATAATCTCTTCACGACCTCTTTCTGTATGTAGAGCAATAGGCTCAAAAGTAAAAACAGAGAAACATATCATTCCCTTATCACCAATAATTTCAATTCTATCCTCCTTAGCTGAATCGTGAGCGACAAAACACCATGAACCGGAGCCCGGTAAACCAGAGTCAAATTTGAAACATGCGCTTACACTATCTTCGGCAGGGTATAGCCCACCTCTATTGCAAATATATCCTTCTGCTTCTAAAATACAGCCAAACATATCTTGAAGAAGGTCAAGTTGGTGTGGAGCTAAATCATAAAAATATCCACCTCCTGCAATAACCGGCTGTACACGCCAAGGAAGATTTTTAGAATTATAATCTAGATCGCGTGGAGGTTGTGCAAAACGTATCTGTACATTTATAATGTTTCCTATTTCACCATTATCAACTAGTTCACGCACTTTTTGAAAATATGGAAGATATCTTCTATAATATGCTACGAAACATGGAACACCGGTCTCTTTAGATATACGATTAATTCGCGCACAATCTTCATAAGTGGCAGCCATAGGCTTTTCAATATACACAGGTTTACCTGCTTTCATAGCCATTATGGCAAAGGTAGCATGCGATGATGGAGGAGTAGCAATATAAATGGCATTAACTTCTTCATCTCCTATAAGCTCTTGTGCATCAGTATACCATTTGGGAATATTGTGACGTTTAGCATATGACTCTGCTTTCTCTTTATCGCGACTCATGACAGCTACAACTTTCGAGCCATCGATTAACTGAAAGGCGGGACCACTCTTTTTTTCTGTCACCTCACCACAACCGATGAATCCCCATCTTACACTTTCTAACTTCTCCATCTTGTTATTTAAATCTTACTTTTCTTAAGTTACAAAGATATTAATTATTAACAAAAAAGGATATCAAAAATGTCACTTATTGAAGTATTTCTGGGTTAGCTCTTCAAACTCTTTTGTTGTAACGAAGTGATCAAGCCAAACGTTTATAGTGTCTAAAAGAGATTCAGATTTTTTATTTATTCCCCAAGAGTAGAATTGTGTGAAACTTATAGGGGTAGAAATATCCAACTGAGGGAAATCCTTTAGTGCTGCTTTTGCAATAAATTCATCACAAACAGCATAATCTATATCCCCTGAAGCAACAAGAGCGATAAGCTGTTCTTGTCCATATTTATCTATTTGATGTATTGCTATAGAATCGCCAATTTCGTTGCTTAGATTATGTATTCTGTTTATAGCAGGTGAGCCTTTTACAACATTTAGGGTTTTATTCGATAAATCAAGTTGCGATTTTATATATATGGAATCTCCAACAAGTTCACGTTTTCTTTGAACAAGTACCTGTTTATTTAGCATTATTGGTCGAGTAAAAAGGAAGGAATCTTTCAACTCGCTGGTTGTGACATTATTATTTGCTAAGATATCATATTTGCCATTTTCTAGTCCTAAAAACCTTTTCTGCAAACTCATTTCCGGAGTTATATCAAGTTCAAGACCTTTATCACGAGCAAATCTTTTCATTAGTTCGTAGTTGAATCCTGCAATAGAATCACTATCAACATAATAACTTACGGAGTTATATTCGGTTACAGCACGTAAAACTCCCGAATTTTTTATCTCTTGATAACTTCGTGGATGAGTACTGTTTCCTATGCACTCATTAATTATAAAAGCAGCAATCAGTACTATTAATGCTGCTATGTAGATATTATATTTCTTTCTAAGCCTCATACTTTTAGTCGAACAAACTCCATGAGATACCTATCTTTAACATTTTTGGATTGATAGGGTAGTGAGGAGCAAGGAAATAATTCGATTTGCCAGATCCCTGATTGATGTGACTCATCATAACATAGAATCTGAAACTATTTAGATGTATATTAGCATATACATTAACGATAGGGTATGAGCCTATTTCTATCAAATCATTAGGATTTTGAGTATAGAATTGGCCAATGACAGGAGAGTAATCAGGCGCATAATACTTAGTGAAATATCTAACATCAGCTCCCAATTCAAGCTGCATTGCTTTTTTAGCTAAATCAGTCTTTAAATATAGGTTTCCATACATTGACAATTTAGGAAGAGGCAATGCCTCCTGGTTAGTAGATTTTTGATAAGCTACCTCTCCATCAAGATGGAATATACCGGCACGCAACTTTTGATATAATACAGCAGTGAATACCTGTATGTCACTTTCACACTGTTTTACCGATGCATTATTCTTGTATCTTTGTAAGCCTTCTAATTGAAATTTATCTTCTCCAGTGCTTGCTAAATAGGTGTAGTTTTTAATGTTTTCAACTCCTACCATAATCTCAGTACCAAACTTTTGTGATTTTAATGTACCGAGAATTCTTGTTTTAAATTCTTTTTTCAGGTCATCATTGTTCCACCAATAATGTTTTGAGTGAAAATGACGAAAATAGAAAACAGGATTTTGATTTTTTATATAAGC
The DNA here is from genome assembly GCA_023415545.1 of Bacteroidota bacterium. GTDB lineage: Bacteria > Bacteroidota > Bacteroidia > Bacteroidales > Bacteroidaceae > Phocaeicola. The sequence continues at coordinate 47,158 of JAEZKJ010000118.1, read as the reverse complement.
TTCAGCACCAAGTTGTATGTTATCTCCAAACAGGCGGAAATTCATATCACCTTTTCCCTCAACAGTGAACTGACCGGCATCAGCACCGGTTAGCCATAACTCTCCAAGAACATTGTAATGAAAAGTGTTTCCCTCTTTTTTCGACAATACTCCACCAATAGAAAAGTTATGCTCACGATATGATTTAATTGCTTTTTGGTCAATAGTATCAGGAAGTGTAAAATCTCTATATTCAAAAGTTGCAAAAGCTGTAAGACCTGCTTTAGCCCACTTATTAAAGCCTTCTAGAAGTGCCAAACCGACAGTATTCTTTATTGATAGACTGCTCATTTTTGTTATCGAGTCATTACCAAGATAGTTATGCTCGAAGTATTTTTGGTTTTGTGCATCGTTGTACGAAATATATCTTCTTCTACTATCATCAATTTGGAAAGTATGAATAAAACTAGTAACAGGAATAAAACTTTTTATTGTTCGAATAGAGTCTTTATTAATAGTATCCTGTTTCTCTTTATAAAATCCCAAATTGTATCTGTGTGTTAAGAAGCCATGAGTACCTGAGTTTCGATTCCAAATTTGACTATAAAGCGTAGGAATGTCATAACTAGCATATTGCTTTTTACCTTCAGCCTTGCTTAAAGGGTCGGTAATATAATTGTCATCACTTATACCACCATTTTCGGCCATTTTAAGATTTTCAGTATTGAAAACGGCATGCATATTATATTTCTCACCCAAATAACTAGCAAAAAGGCCACCATTGAAAAATGCTGTCGACTGACTGGCATACTGACCGCGACCATATAAGTAGTCAACAAAGAAACCTATGCCTAACCTTTTGTTTGCATTAACAGCAAAATAAGATTTGAATCTCTCTTCCGAGTTATTTCCCGATCCTCCTGTAAAATATGAAACATTTGTATATGGGGACAATGTATTCATAAACTCAATTTTCTCAGGTCGAACAATTGAGAAGTCATATGGATCGGTAAAGAATTCTTGCGATGATTCTTTTCTTTGAAAGAATAGTCTAGATATACGTGGGGAGCCTAAGTTTCCTAGGAAATTGTATTGTCCAAGATAACCTCCTGTATCATTCGAGTTTTGAAAACCTTCTTGTAGTGTATCTACCGGAACAGAACTAATATTACCTAAACGAGAATCAATCTTCCAAGCATAAAGACCAATAGGTATAGTATTCGCATCGTTAACCTTAGAACTATCAATTGGGATACCATTACGGTCATATCTGCCCTTGTCCAATCCACTTGAAGATGAACCAATTAAACTGCTACCTGAATTCAATTGTGCATTTATATAGAGTGTAGATATGCACAACATGAAAAATAGAATAAAAATTCTTCTCATAATGTCGGCAAATATACAATATAAAAGTAAAAAGGAGAAACTTTCTTTATTAAGAATGATTCTCCTTTTTTTATAAATTAGATGATGAATATCTCTTATTGTTCTTTAATTATATCCATTCCAATACGTATAGCCTCTTCGTTCATCGGTATCAATTTATGGTGACGTTCAGGAAGTGTCTTTTTAAGAGCTTTCAAAACACTCTCCACAGATACGATAGGACATAGCTTAAGAAGACCACCAAGAACAATCATGTTAAAGGTTTTTGCCATGCCTCTCTCATTAGCTTCGTCCATGGCATCTATTCTGTATATCTTTATATCCTTACGTTTTGGTGGTTCAATAATTCCGTAGCCGTCGTATATAAGTATACCGCCAGGCTTAACTTTACTTTCAAATTTCTCTAATGAAGGCTGGTTAAGTATTATGGCAGCATCGAATTTGCTTAAAATAGGAGAAGATATGCGTTCATCGCTAACTATTACAGTAACATTAGCAGTACCTCCTCTTTGTTCAGGGCCATATGCCGGCATCCAAGAAACTTCTTTATCCTCCATCAATCCTGAATATGCAAGAATCTTACCCATCGACAAAACTCCTTGTCCGCCAAAACCGGCTATAATAATCTCTTGTTTCATATCTTCTGAATTTTATTCTTTATCTTTTAAGTCACCCAACGGATAGTATGGGAACATATTCTCTTGCATCCATTTGTTTGCACCATCAGCACTCATTTTCCAACCTGAGTTACATGTTGAAACTATCTCTACAAGGTTTGAACCTTTTCCTTGCATAGAATTTTCAAAAGCTTTACGGATAGCCTTTTTCGCCTTACGGATAGCTGGCACACTCTGTACTGATTGACGAGTAACATAAGCTGTTCCTTCAAGCGAAGCAGCTATATCTGATATTTTCAATGGATAACCATGCAATTTAATATCTCGACCATATGGACAAGTTGCTGTCTTCATACCAACAAGAGTGGTAGGAGCCATTTGACCACCTGTCATACCATAAATAGCATTGTTTATGAATATAATTGTGATATTCTCACCACGATTTAATGCATGTATTGTTTCTGCAGTACCTATACAAGCCAGGTCACCATCACCCTGATAAGTGAATACCAAACGGTCAGGCCATAGTCTTTTTATAGCAGTAGCTACAGCAGGAGCGCGACCATGTGCTGCCTCTTCCCAATCTATATCAAGATAATTGTAAGCAAACACTGCACATCCCACAGGAGATACACCTACAGTTTTTTCTTCCATACCCATCTCCTCAATTACCTCAGCAATGAGTTTATGTACTACTCCATGACTACATCCAGGGCAATAATGCATAGGATTGTCGTTCATTAAAGTAGGTTTTTTGTAAACCAGATTTTCAGGTTTTATTATTTCTTCTTTTGTCATAAGTTTCTTCTCCTATACATTAAAACATGAAGCGTAAAAAGAATTCAACAATTTTTACAAATATAGCTGCTGCACATACATATAGGAATGTAGTGAAATCGGATGCTGCAAAATATGTAATTATGGCAACTGCAGTGAGTACCATAAATAATATATTCAATATATTTCTAACTTTGTCAATGTTCATAGCATCTTATTTTACAAGTTTTTCTTTAAGTGCTTTCACAACCTCATCAGGATCAGGAACTATACCTCCTAATCTACCAAAGTACTCAACTGGGACTTTACATTCCACTGCAAGACGCACATCTTCTACCATTTGACCGGCATTAAGTTCAACAGTCAAAATACCTTTCACCTGTTTTGCACGTTGTGCAATAGCTTTTGATGGGAAAGGCCAAATAGTTATAGGACGAAGTAATCCAACTTTTATACCCTCTTCACGAGCAATCTCAACAGCCTTTTGGACGATACGTGCAGAAGAACCAAATGCAACGATTAAATATTCGGCATCTTCGCAATGTATCTCTTCGTATCTTACCTCATTTTCTTGAATCTCTGCATATTTTTTTTGAAGATGAATGTTACGTTTTTCCATCTCTGCAGGATCAAGTTCAAGTGAAGTTATAATATTTGGCTTACGCTTTTTATCTCTTCCATTAGCTGCCCATGGGCAACGAGCAAGAACCTCTTCGTCAGTAAGACGTCTTTTCTGTTCAGGCAAAACAACCTTCTCCATCATCTGACCAATGACACCATCGGCAATGATAATAGCAGGATTACGATATTTGAAAGCAAGGTCAAATCCTAGTCCAACAAAATCGGCCATCTCTTGAACAGATGCAGGTGCAAGGGCAATAAGACGATAGTCACCATGTCCACCACCTTTAACAGTTTGGAAATAGTCAGCTTGACTAGGTTGAATAGTACCCAAACCTGGTCCACCACGCATAACATTAACAATTAGACATGGTAATTCAGCTCCTGCAATATATGAAATACCCTCTTGTTTCAAACTTACTCCCGGGCTTGAAGATGATGTCATAACCATCTTTCCTGTTCCTGCGCCACCATATACCATATTTATGGCAGCCACTTCGCTCTCGGCTTGAAGGACAACCATCCCGGTACTTTCCCAAGGTTTCTCTTCGGCAAGTGTCTCTAAGACTTCTGACTGTGGGGTAATAGGATAACCAAAATAGCCGTCAACACCGATTCGTATCGCTGCGTGTGCTATGGCCTCATTACCTTTCATTAAAACTACTTCTTTTGCCATATCTCAACTCATTATTGTTTTACTTTATAAACTGTTATACATCCATCAGGACATACAGTCGCACACGATGCACATCCGTTGCAAGTATCCTCAATCAACTGTTCTGCAAATGTGTACCCTTTTCTATTAACCTCTTTTGTTGATAATGTGATGATGTTCAACGGACAAGCAACAACGCATAAATTGCATCCTTTGCAACGTTCCGTATCAACAACAATTGCACCTTTGATTTTAGCCATAGGTTCTATTTTATTGATTATACATGTCTTTGTTATAGAAATTCAGTATATCCATTAACATTTCACGAGCATGAAAAGCCGGACTTTTGGGATTAATGGATATTGCTTCGAGATAGTTATTCAGAGCCTTTTGAAAATTACCCTGTTTGCGATAAACATTTCCTAAGATGTAATATATCTCATCTTTTTCATAGCAACATTCAGGATCTGATAATAATTGATTCAGTTTCTCAATTACACTATTAGAATCTAAATTTTCTATAAGGGTTTTAATATTTGAGAATTGATTTCCCATAAAACAATTCTTTCATTGATTCATGGCAAAGATAAACTTTATTTGCAATAATTTAGAAAAAAGTAACGAAAAATAGATTAGAAATATTATAATGGGCAATAATATTGTAATATGTCACATATATATTCATTATAATATCATATTGTAAGTAATTATATTTAATAATAGAATAATAGTAATTTTCAAACTGATTTTATGTTTATATAGATTTTAATATGGTTTATATAGATTTCTTTATGGTTTATATAGATTATAGTTTAGTTTGAAGAATTCTTCTCGATAAAAACAAAAAAGCCGGATAAAGTAATAATATTTATCCGGCTTATATTCAAGTTTTTTATTGCTATGTTTATTGTTCTATTTCAACAACATACATATTATATTTATTTGTTGCTAAATTATTGGAGTTCATTTTATTAGCCTCTTCTCCATTAATGCTCTGCACACTGATTTTTCTACATTTTATAACCAAAGCCTCTTCACTTTTACCTGGCAGGTAGAATGAAATAGTATATTTATCATTTTGTGATAGCAACATATTAGCTATAGTTTTTTGAGCATCTATCAAGCAAAAAGCCACATCTTTATTAAATAACTTACCAAATCCGCCCCATGACTCTTTACCAATTTCAAATTTTTCGTCATTGCCCGATGTTATAGTTATTCTGTTTGCTTGAGCTATAATATCCTCTTTGCTAATATTTTGTTTCACCTCTTTTATATCCGCAACAGCAATATTACCACTTTGTTCTGCGCTTTGTTGAACTGGAGCTACTTGTTGAGTTTGGATTGCTTGTTGAGTTGGAGCTACTTGTTGAACAGCCATAGGTTGTTTATTGTCCATTTCTTTGCTCCTTTTATCAAAAACAGCTTTTGCTATTAAGTCGTTAATAGATTTTACTAAATCATCATTTAAATCTATTGTTTTGCGTCTAAACTTACCACTATATGGCAGTAGTCTGGTTTTTGCCTTATTTAATGCATCTTTATCGCTAATCCACTCTTCAGCTGTAAATTTTTCTCCACCATCATTGTTCTCATCATACCAATATCTTATTTTACTCATCTGATATTTTATATTTTCAGGACTACATTCAATCAGTAAATGAAAATATATTCTTGTTCTATCGAGTGAGAAGGCTGACGATGAAAACACTATATATTCCTCAGCCGATGATAATATCATACCCTTATCCTTATCAGTATAAATGATTCGAGCATTCATCTTTTCATTAGGTTTGAATCTTTCATCCGACCATTTATAAAGAATATCATATAACTCTTGTTGTGAAAGGGAAGGAGCTTTAATCTGTGACTCAAACGTAATTTTTCCATCTTTGGTTGGAAGAGGTTCTAAATATTTTTTATCCGTTTGACCAAAGGATAGAATAGGAATCAAAGTGCAAAAAATAAAGATTAACTTTTTCATCGTATTTATATTTATTTATATAGCAAATATATAAATATTACTACATTTTAATAAATGTTTTTATAAATAAATAGGGTGACCTAAATTGTTTTAAGCCACCCTACCTTTATTTGTCAGAAAATTATAATTGCTTTAATGGTATTTTTGCAATCCTTAGAGCATGACGACCGCCCTCGAAAGCTGTATTAAAGAATTCTTCAAGAATTTTGGATGCCATATCAGTATCTATAAATCTTCCAGGCATAACAAGCACATTTGCATCGTTATGTTGACGAGCAAGGTGCGCTATTTCAGGGATCCAACATAATGCTGCTCTAATCCCTTGATGTTTGTTAAGAGTTATATTAATACCTTCACCACTACCACAGATAGCTATACCAGGGTAACATTCACCCTCTTCCACAGCATAAGCTAAAGGGTGTGCATAGTCAGCATAATCGCAACTCTCTTCGCTACAAGTCCCAAAATCTTTGTATTCATAATTATTAGCCTCAAGCCATTTTTTTACAAACTCTTTAAGTTCGAATCCGGCATGATCGGCTGCTAATCCCACTTTTTTCATTATAACATTTCTTTAACTTGTTTGTATACATTATCAGCTGTAAAGCCTAATTTCTCATCAAGAACCTTATATGGAGCAGAGAAACCGAATGATTCCAAACCGAATACTTTACCATTTGAACCTACTAAACCTTCTAGATTTACAGGAAGACCTGCAGTAAGACCAAATATTTTAGCACCGTTAGGAAGAATTTCATTTTGGTACTCTTTGCTTTGGCTACGGAAAAGACCTTCAGAAGGAGCAGAGACGATTCTAACTTTTATTCCATCTTTTCTTAGTAGTTCAGCACCAGCTTCCAAAGTAGCTACCTCTGATCCAGAAGCAACAAGTATAACATCAGGATTGTTCTCAGAACCTGCAATAATGTAAGCACCTTTAGCTGATTGTGAGTAATCATTACCTTCAGGAAGGTTTTTGATATCTTGACGTGAAAGGATTAAAGCAGTAGGAGTTGTAGTATTCTCCATTGCTAATCTCCAAGCCCAAGTTGTTTCCTCAGCATCAGCAGGACGAAGAACAAGGGTAGAGTTATGTCCCTTATGATTTTTCAATTTCTCCATCAAACGTATCTGAGCTTCTTGTTCTACCGGTTCATGAGTAGGGCCATCTTCACCAACACGGAATGCATCGTGAGTCCAAATAAACTTCACAGGAAGTTCCATTAGAGCAGCCATACGTACAGCAGGTTTCATATAATCCGAGAATACGAAGAATGTTGCACAAGCAGCTATTACACCACCATGAAGTGCCATACCTAAACAGCAGCATGCCATAGTAAGTTCCGAAACACCTGCTTGGAAGAATGCTCCCGAGAAGTCATTAGCAGTAAATGCATGAGTCTTCTTAAGGAATCCATCAGTTTTATCCGAATTAGAAAGGTCGGCAGAAGCAACAATCATATTCTCAACTTGAGTAGCTAGAGCGCTAAGAACAGTTGCAGATGCAGCACGAGTTGCTGAATTTGCTTTTTGCTGTATCTCATCCCATTTTACAACAGGAGCTTTTCCTGAGAACCAAAGTTCAAGTTTAGCAGCAAGTTCTGGGTTTGCTTTAGCCCATTGAGCTTTTTGAGCATATCTTTCAGCAACGATAGCTTTCAATTCTTCTCTTCTCTTTGCATATAACTCTTCAACTTGAGTAAATACTTGGAATGGATTTGAAGCATCACCACCAAGATTTTTGATAGTGTTTACATAAGCATCGCCACCAAGAGGAGCGCCGTGAGTAGCACAGTTGTTTTCGTAGCTTGAATTATCAGCTTTGCGAGCACCCTTACCCATAATTGTCTTACCGATAATCAAAGTAGGTTTGCCAACTACTGCTTGAGCTTTTTTCAATGCTTCACGGATTTGATCAACATCGTTACCATTAATTTCAATAACTTCCCAGTTCCAAGCTTGATATTTTTTTGCAACATCTTCGCTTGTCACCTCACTAGTAGTTGTTGATAACTGAATGTCGTTTGAGTCATAGAACATGATAAGATTATCAAGTCCCAAGTGACCGGCAATACGTCCAGCACCTTGAGAAATCTCTTCTTGAACGCCACCATCAGAGATATATGCATAGATGGTTTGATTCATAACCTCACCAAGTCGAGCTTTTAAAAATTTAGCAGCTATAGCAGCACCGACAGCAAAAGTGTGTCCTTGTCCAAGTGGGCCTGATGTATTTTCAATACCACGCATTATGTCAACTTCTGGGTGACCAGGTGTTGGACTTCCCCATTGGCGGAATTGTGCTAACTCATCCATTGTGAATTTGCCAGTAAGTGCCAATGTTGAATAAAGCATAGGCGACATATGACCAGGGTCAAGGAAGAAGCGGTCACGACCTTCCCAAAGTGGGTTTTCAGGATCGTAAACTAAAAACTCAGAAAAGAGCACATTAATAAAATCTGCTCCACCCATAGCACCTCCCGGATGTCCCGAGTTTGCTTTCTCTACCATTGATGCAGCCAATATACGAATGTTGTCTGCGGCAAGGTTCATAATTTTCTTATCGTTCATATGTTATAAAATATTGGATCACAACATTAATTTATGATTTAATATTAAATCATTTGCAAAGATAACTCTTCGTATAAACTTATAACGAAGAGTTATCCATTTTTTTTCTTACTTTTTATATTGAGAAGCAATAGCTTCTATTGGTAATGCAGATTTGTAGTTTTTAATGTATTCATTGAAGCCCTCTACATCTTTTGCATCAGGAGCAATTTCAACGCCTTTGTTGCCGGCAAAAACTATTTTGTCAAGATAGTCAGCAAGTGAAAGTGACTCGCTATTGTTAACAAGATATGATCCAAGAAGTGCAATACCCCATGCACCACCTTCGCCTGCAGTCTCCATAACTGAGATAGGAGAGTTGATGGCAGCAGCTAGTATTTTCTGTCCTACACCTTTTGTTCTGAATAATCCACCATGGCCGGTAATTCTATCTACTTGAACTTTCTCTTCATTGAAAAGAATGTCGTTACCAATCTTCAATACGCCAACTGATCCATAAAGATGAGCACGCATGAAGTTTGCAAGTGTGAATTTATCGTTTGCAGAGCGTACGAATAGTGGTCTACCATCGGCAACACCTGTAACAGGCTCTCCCGAGATATAGTTGTATGATACTAATCCACCACAATCAGCATCGCCGGTAAGAGCATTATTATATAGTTTTCCGAAGATCTCATTCATATCAACAGGAATACCAAGTAACTCTTGATACTCTTTGAATAGGTTTACCCATGCATTAAGATCGGAAGTACAGTTATTGCAATGTACCATAGCTACAGGACTTCCGTCAGGAGTAGTAACCATATCGATCATTTCATAAGGTTTAGAAAGATCTTTTTCAAGTACTATCATTGAGAATGAAGAAGTTCCTGCTGATACATTACCTGTACGTTGTTTAACAGCATTTGTAGCAACCATACCAGTTCCGGCATCACCCTCAGGAGGACACAAAGGAATACCTGCAGTTAAATTACCTGATTTGTCGAGCAAACGGGCACCTTTTTCTGTAAGAGTTCCTGCATTTTCACCTGCGTTCAATACTTTAGGAAGTATTTCAGATAGTTTCCATCCAAATCCTTTTGGAGCAACAAGCTCTTCGAACTTGCTAACCATGTCAGCTGAGTAGTTTTTAGTGACAGGATCAATAGGAATCATACCCGAAGCATCACCGATACCAAGTACCTTTTCACCGGTTAGCTGCCAATGTACATATCCTGCAAGAGTAGTGAAGAAATCAATTTCACTTACATGCTCCTCCTCATTAAGGATAGCTTGATAGATGTGTGAAATACTCCATCTTAATGGAATATTAAATACAAATAGTTCTGATAGTGCTGCAGCAGCTTCACCTGTATTTGTATTTCTCCATGTACGGAAAGGAACTAAAATTTCTTCTTTCTTATTGAATGCCATATAACCGTGCATCATAGCACTAATGCCAATTGCACCCAATGATTTGATATCTGTGTTATATTCTTTCTTAACATTTGCAAGAAGATCAGCATAACAATCTTGTAATCCATTCCATACAGCATCGATGCTATATGTCCAAAGTCCATCAACGAGTTGATTTTCCCAAGTGTGACTACCTTGCGCTATAGGTTTATTTTCTTGATCTATCAAGACAGCTTTAATTCTTGTTGAGCCTAGCTCAATACCAAGAATAGCTTTACCTGATTCTATTGTTGATTTTGCATCTAATTTCATATGTGAACCAATAATTTGAGGTTTAACGAAACTGATTAAAAAATAAAAAGTGACCGGCTCTTTATGCCGGCACTTTTTATATGTTATTTAGAATGATTTATTAACAAAGAGATTTGTTAAGCATGTAGTAGATTTCGTTCATACGAAGCTCCTTTTTGAAGCAGCTGATAGTAGTATCTTTATTGATGTGAACCATCTCAATACCTGCTATCTCAGCGTAATCTTCCCAGTATTCAGCAGTTAAATCATATGAGAAACAAGAGTGGTGAGTACCACCTGCAAGAATCCAAGCACCGGCACCAATTTCAAGGTTTGGCATTGGAATCCAAAGTGCTGAAGCAACCGGCAATTTTGGTAATGGTTTTGGCTCGATGCACTCAACATCGTTTACTATTAGACGGAAACGGTTGCCAAGGTCGATAACTGTAGCTGTACATCCTTTACCTGTTTTAGAAGTAAATACAAGACGAGCAGTTTGAGTCTTGCGAATACCTATACCTAAGAAGTGTACTTCCAAACGTGGTCTTTTAGCAGCAATAAGTGGACAGATTTCCAACATATGAGCTTGAAGAATTGAGCTGTTTGCTCCGTCGAAGTTCAATGTATAATCTTCAAGGAATGAGCAACCATTAGGAAGACCTTGATTCATTACCCATACTGTACGGCAAAGAGCAGCAGATTTCCAGTCACCTTCAGCACCAAATCCATAACCTTCAGCCATCAAACGTTGAGAAGCAAGACCAGGAATTTGATCGAAATGGCTACCATCTGTTTGTCCTAAATCATCAAAGTTTGTAGTAAATGCTTTAGCACCTTTATCTTTAAGAATAGCACGTAATGCTAATTCAGCTTTAGCCGAATTCCAAACTTTTTGGTATGCTTCAGTATTTTTATCTTCTAGTTCAGCATCATGTTCGTACTCTTTGAAATAAACTTTAACCAATTCGTCAACCTCTTCGTCACTGATTTGGCTTTGATATGACATCAATTCACTTACAGGACAATAGTCAACATGGTATCCCAAACGTTGTTCAGCTTCAACTTTGTCACCATCTGTTACAGCAACATTGTTCATCTGATCACCGAAACGTAGGATAAGCATATCTTGTGAGTCAGCCCAACCTGCACAAACTCTCATCCATACAGAGATTTTGTGTAGAGTCTCTTCATCTTTCCAGTAACCAACAACAACTTTACGGCGAATGCGCATACGAGTACAGATATGACCGAACTCTCTATCACCATGAGCCGATTGGTTAAGGTTCATAAAGTCCATATCCATAGTATCCCATGGAATTTCCTTATTGAACTGAGTATGTAGGTGCATAAGAGGTTTCTTCAATTGTTGAAGTCCATGAATCCACATTTTAGCAGGTGAGAATGTGTGCATCCAAGTAATAACACCGATACATTTTTCATCATTGTTTGCTGCTTTAAATATAGTTTCAACCTCTTTAGAAGAGTTTGCTGTTCCTTTATATACAACTTTTACAGGTAGCTTACCTGATTCATTCAAACCTGCTACCATCTCATTACTATGAGCGTCAACTGCAATGACTGCATCACCTCCGTAAAGAAGCTGTGCTCCTGTTACGAACCAAACTTCATAATTTGAAAAAGCTTTTTCCATAATATATTCGATTATAAATGTTTTAAAAAAATTGATCTATTTATTCTGTCCATAATATGCATTAGGACCATGTTTACGATTGAAATGTTTCTCAATGAGCAAAGGATTCATTGTAAGGTTAGGGTTTACAGTGAAAGCTATACTGGCCATCTTTGCTACTTGTTCCATAACAACAGCATTATGTACAGCATCATTAGCATCTTTTCCCCATGAGAAAGGACCATGATTTTTTACCAGTACTCCAGGAGTATGCGCAGGATTCAAACCTTTAAAACGTTTAATGATGACTGAACCGGTTTCAAGTTCATAAGCACCTTCAACTTCCTGTTTAGTCATATCATCAGTACAAGGAATTGCATCGTGGAAATAATCAGCATGAGTAGTTCCAATGTTAGGAATATCACATCCAGCTTGAGCCCATGCTGTAGCGTAGGTAGAGTGAGTATGAACAACTCCTCCAATTTCAGGGAATGCTTTGTATAGTTCAAGATGAGTAGGAGTATCAGAAGATGGTTTAAGAGAGCCTTCAATAACTTTTCCATCTAAATCAACTACTACCATATCTTCTGCTTTCATATCATCGTATGAAACTCCACTAGGTTTAATAACTACCAGGCCTGTTTCACGATCAATAGCAGAGACATTTCCCCAAGTGAAAATAACAAGTCCATGCTTTACCAAATCAAGGTTCGCATGAAATACTTTTTCTTTTAGTGCCTCTAACATAATATTATTTTGTTATTAGGTTACAGTTTAAATTTTGGTTCCTTATTGTAAGCTTTATCATTAAACTTATAAAGATATGCTCCACGTCGGGAATTCTGTTTATCAATAAATTCGGTCTTTTCAATAAAATCCATCTCTGAAATACGCTTCCTGAAATTTCTTTTATCTATCTGTTCGCTATAAATAGCCTCATAAAGAGACTGTAATTGCGATAAAGTAAATAGTTCAGGCAAAAGGTTGAATCCTATTGGTGTGTATGAGGCTTTACGTCTCATCATCTTTCGAGCTTTAAGAACCATATCTTTATGATCAAAAATCAGTTCAGGTAGTTCATCTATTTTAGCCCAATATGCATTGTGTTTTTGTACAAGCTCTCGATCATACTTATTAACATTTATCAAAGCATAATAAGCCACTGAAATAACACGTTCACCCGGGTCACGATTGATGTTTCCAAAGGTACCAACTTGCTCCATGTATACATCATTAAGACCGGTTAGTTCATTTAGCACTCGTTTTGCGGCATCATCCACATTCTCATTTTCTTGAACGAACCCACCCATAAGTGACCATTTCCCTTTAGCCGGTTCAAAATTACGTTTTAATAAAAGAAGTTTAAGTTCACCTGCGTCAAATCCAAAAATGATACAATCTACTGATACATAAAATTTAGGATTGACATTATAATATGTCCTCATTACGTAAAACCTTGTTTTTATATGTAGGAGGGAGAAATCTCCCTCCATTTAGATTACCAGAAGTAGCAATAGAATAGAGCACAAAGTATCACAACTCCTAACGATGCGATAACATCCCATTTATTCCAACTTTGACGGATAAGTTGTTTATAGCTACCATCAAATGTGATAGCATCTATCTGCTGTTTAGTTGGAGAAGGAGTGAACATTGAAACTACTACCATTAATACGATTAGGAATACTAGTAACCAAATCTCAAATATCAACCAGTTTGTTTGCCAGAACCAAGTTGTGTTTTCCCAGAACCAACCAGTCATGACATCTTTTCCTGTATTAGTGAATATGTTTGTTAAAAGACGAAGCATACCAAGAAGGAAGCCTATAATCATTGCAGCTTCACCAGCTTTAGGAGTAATTCTCTTAGAGAAAATACCCATAGCAAATACAGCTACCATAGCAGGAGCTAACAATGATTGAATACCTTGTAGGTAATCATATAAACTACCTAAACTCATCATGATAGGAATCCAAGCCATACCAAGTACTACAACAACCATAGTTGCTACACGACCAACAAATACATATGTTGCCTCGCTCTTATTCTTGAACATTGGTTTGTAGAAATCTTCGGTAAATAGTGTTGCACATGAGTTGAAGAATGCAGCCAATGATGCAACCAAAGCACAGATAAAACCAATTGTTACAATACCTTTAATACCTGCAGGTAATACATCCTTAACCATTACAGCAAAAGCAGCATCTGTGTTCGACATGTCAAAGTCGCCTTTGGCAGCAAGCGCTGCAGCAACCATACCCGGGATAAGGAACATGAAAACAGGTAAAATTTTGAAATAACCTGCTGCTATAGTACCTCTACGAGCACGACGCATAACTACCTCACTTGATTCTCCTTTTTTCTGTCCAAGCACACGTTGTACGATATGTTGGTCGGTACACCAATACCAGAATCCAATAATTGAAGCACCAATAAATACCCAGAATCCAGGATATTCCTGATACATTGGGTCACCTTCCGACCAGTGGAACATATGGTTTGCACCATAAGCATGACCATCAGCACCAATATTCATAGCTTTACTAGCATGTTCTATCATAGCATCCCATCCGGCAGTAATGCTTCCACCACCAAGTGTATTAAGACCAAGGAAAAGAACAAGGAATGAACCTATAATAAGGATAGGAGTTTGGATAGCTGACAATGTCATTACTCCCTTCATACCACTTAATACAGTGAATATACCTGTCAATACGATAAGTCCGATAGCACCATACCAGAATGGTAAACCTAATAAAAACTCAAGGAAAATACCACCTGTGTAAGCTGTAACACTGACCTTTGTAAGTACATATGCAATCAATGTGATGATTGACAACCAAGAACCGGTACGATTAGTATATCTAGCTTTAAGGAAGTCGGGCATAGTAATAATTTTGCCCATTTTGATACTCATAAGTTGATAAAAAGGAACGAATAACCAACCTAAGATAAGAATCATCCAACCTTGCATTTCCCAGTGTGCCATACCCACACCCGATTTAGCACCTGTACCGGCTAAACCTACAAGGTGTTCTGAACCTATGTTTGCAGCAAAAATGGCTGCTCCAATAATGTACCATGGTTCACCTTTACCAAATAGATAATCTTCACTATCAGCTCCATTTAAGGATCTTTTATCTTTTTGAACTGCACGCCATACAGCCCAAGTAATGGCTAGGATTCCAACAATAAGAATAGCCCAATCTAACCAAATGAATTCATGTGAATTCCAATTCATAATATATAGCTTTTAAAATTAATAATTATTTCTCTACACCGAACTTATAAATACAATGGCTTGTATATGTCTTTCCTGGTTCAAGAATTACTGATGGCCATTGTGGCTTATTTGGAGAATCAGGATAGTGTTGTGTCTCTAAACAAACTGCTGCTCTTTGGTTGTAAACTGTACCTTTTTTACCTTTTACTGTTCCATCAAGGAAGTTACCTGTATAAACTTGGATACCTGGTTCGTCGGTATAAACTTCTAGAGTAATTCCGCTTTTTGGGCTAGTTAATTTAGCAGCTACAGTATTAATGTCACCTTTGTTTTTAAGTACCCAGTTGTGGTCATATCCGTTACCATTTTTAATCTGCTCGAAAGTTCTATCATCAATTTTTTCAGATATAACTCTCTCTGTACTGAAATCAAATGGAGTCTCTTTTACTGCCATCATTTCGCCCGATGTCATGCATGTACTGTCGATAGGAGTAATACTGTCAGAGTTTACATATAGTTTGTGATCTGTTGCTAATGAAGATGGGTCACCACTTAAGTTAAAATATGAGTGGTTTGTCATGTTTATAACAGTCTTTTTGTCGGTTGTTGCGCTATAGCTGATGTCAATAGCATTGTCGGGTGTAAGTGTATAAGTAACTTTAGCTACTACATTACCAGGGAAGTTTTGGTCACCATCAGCTGAATTCATAGTAAGCTCTATTGCTTGATCATTTAGCTGTTTAGCTTCATAAACTTGATATTGCCATCCTTTAGGACCTCCATGAAGGCAATGTCCAAAGTTATTCTGTGGTAGTTGAATTGAGTCGTTGTCAATAACAATAATGCCTTTATTAATTCTGTTTGCATATCGTCCGATAGATGCACCAAAATCACTTGGGACGTTAATATAATCAGCAATATTATCGAAACCAAGAACTACATCTTGCATCTTTCCATCTTTATCTGGAACCATAATAGAAACTATTCTTCCTCCGAAGTTAGTTACGCAAACTTCCATACCATT
Source organism: Bacteroidota bacterium (assembly GCA_023415545.1). GTDB lineage: Bacteria > Bacteroidota > Bacteroidia > Bacteroidales > Bacteroidaceae > Phocaeicola. The sequence continues at coordinate 31,002 of JAEZKJ010000118.1, read as the reverse complement.
TTGGTTCTTAAGAGTGTAAAGTTTCACCACTTTGTTGCCATCGATGATTGTGTCGAATTTAGCTGGATTAAGAGCTGAATCAGTAGAATTGTTGTTGCTTTTTTGAGTAGTACAACTAACTAACATTGAAATTGCTATACCGGCAATCAATGTAAATTTGTTAACGTTTTTCATTACTAAAGGCTTTATTAATATTAATGGTGTAAAATTAACACTTATTATTTAATAGCATCAATAAATGTCTATGTTATGCAACATAAAAAAAGAGCTGCTATCTGATTCAGATAGCAGCTCTTACATATTATATAGTTTGTGTTAATCAAACAAGTTTTCTAGAACCATCGCTTATAACAACGTCATAAACTTTAGGAGCACGACCAAATTTAGCAGTAAATTTCTCTTTAGCAGTAGTAACGAAGATTTCATAAAGTTCCTCTTTAACAAGGTTTATAGTACATCCACCAAAACCACCACCCATAACTCTTGAACCGGTAACACCACAATCAAAAGCTATATCGTTAAGGAAATCCAATTCTTCGCAGCTCACTTCATAAAGTTTGCTCATTCCATAGTGAGTTTCAAACATTTTCTGACCTACTGTTTCGTAATCACCTTTTTCCAAAGCATCACAAACATCAAGAACTCTTTGAATTTCACCAATTACATATTCTGCACGTTTGTAATCCTCTTCAGAGATTTCAGCTTTAAACTCTTCTAGCATTTCCATAGTACAATCACGAAGGAATTCTACATTTGGATATTTTTTTGCTATTACAGCTACAGCATTTTCACAACTTTGACGTCGTTTGTTATATGCAGAAGATGCAAGTTCATGTTTAACTACCGAGTCAATAAGTACAAGTTTATAACCTTGTGGATTGAATGGGAAATATTCATACTCCAAAGAACGGCAGTCAAGACGAATAAGATGGCCTGCTTTTCCGAATACAGAAGCAAATTGGTCCATAATACCACATTTCACTCCACAATAATTGTGTTCAGTTGACTGTCCAACTTTTGCAAGTTCGAATTTGTCAATTTTATTTTCTCCAAACAACTCATTAAGAGCAAAAGCATATGTACTTTCCAATGCAGCAGAAGAAGACATTCCAGCACCCAAAGGTACATCACCAGCAAAAGCTGTGTCGAAACCTTTAACATTTACTCCGCGTTTAATCATTTCACGGCAAACACCGAAAATATATCTTGCCCAGCTAGCTCTAGGTGCATCTTCTTCATTAAGACCAAATTCTGTGTAGTCCTTAAGGTCGATAGAATATGCACGAACTTTGTCTGTACCATTTGGTCTGATTTCTGCAATCATACCTTTATCTACAGCACCAGGAAAAACAAAACCACCATTGTAGTCAGTGTGTTCGCCAATTAAATTTATACGTCCAGGAGATGCGTATACATATCCAGCTTCGCCTGGAAGATGCTTTTGGAATTTACTTCTTACGTATTCTATTTCCATGATAATATAATTTGTAAATTAGTATTAGAATTTATTTTGTCGTATTTATTTTTTATTCCTCTACAGGGATATCTTTATTTACATTTATACATCCTTTCAATCCGTAGAATAATAGGTAAGCTAACATAGCTATAACTAACCAGTAGCTTGCCATATATCCATATGAATCGGAAATGAATTGTTGTACAAGTGGCATAATACCACCACCAACAACCATCATCATAAAGATACCTGATGCTTGTGCTGTATATTTACCAAGACCTTCAACAGCAAGATTGAAGATACCACCCCACATAACAGAAGTGCAAAGACCACAAAGAACAAGGAATAATGCACTAACAGGAACCTCTGCCATATTGAATCCGTCAACTACACTATAACCAGGCATAGATACTGTAACCTCTTTTGGAGTAATAATTGCGATAAGGATAAATACAATAGCTGTTGCTGAAACAACAATTAGCTGTGTACGGCTAGAAACTTTACCACTGATAGCACTACTTGCTGTACGTCCAACAAGCATGAGCAACCAATAGATAGCAGCAATAGCACCACCAATAGCAGCACCGTTTTCTAAAATTCCAGCACCTCTAGCTGTTGAATCGGCAAGATAGAAGTTTAATGTTCCAGGAATACCAATTTCAATACCTACATAGAAGAAGATACCGATAACACCTAATACAGTGTGACGGAAATTCCAAGGACTGTGAGTGAACTTGATTTTCTCTGTACTACCTGCTTTCTTCATATGAGGCTCAGGGATAGTTACAAAAAGAATAATGAGGAATGCCATTACGAATACACCCATAGCGATGAAAAGTAATGGAGCAACATCTGTCATTGTTGTATTAGCAGTAACAGTACCAATAAGAGCACCTACGAACAGTGGAGTTAATGTACCTGATAATGAGTTTAAAGCACCACCCGACTGGATAAGCTGGTTACCTTTGTTACCACCACCACCAAGAAGGTTAAGCATTGGGTTAACAACTGTATTAAGCATACAAACGCAGAAACCACAAATAAATGCTCCAAGAAGGTAAATTACAAAGTTTAACTGAATAGTGAAACCTCCAAGTTCAAAAAGAGCTGTTTCAGCGCCGAAAAGGCTTGATAGGTATTGTGTGAATAGACCTAAAACACCTACAGCCATAGCGATAAGTGCTGTCTTTTTGTATCCAATCTTAGTAAGCATGATTCCGGCTGGGATACCCATGAATAGGTATGCAAGGAAGTTCATCATGTTACCCATCATACCTAGTACATTAGACCCTTCGTAAGCGTTACGCCAGATTGTTCCAAATGGAGCTGCCAGGTTCGTAACGAACGAAATCATGGCAAAAAGAAAAAACATAGTGATAATGGCTATTAGGTTGCCATTCTTTTTTTGATCATTCATTTTTTATTCGGTATTTAGTTATTTATTTGGTTAGTTAATTATTTTTTATTTTTCAATTCCAAACTTATAGATAGTTGTCTGTTCATATTTCTCCCATGGATGTACTACACATGATGGGAAATGTGGTTTATTTGGAGTATCAGGGAAATGCTGAGCTTCGAAACAGATAGCACTTCTTCTTGGGAATGTTGCGCCATGTGCACCGGCAAAACCATTATGCCAGTTAGATGTATATATTTGAACTCCTGGTTCAGTAGTGTAAACTTCCATGCTTCTTCCACTATTTGGCTCTACACATTTAGCAGCAAATGATAAAGCACCAGCTTCCGGCTTATTCAATACATAGCAGTGGTCGTATCCTGCTCCGAATACAAGTTGTTCGAAGTTATCATCTATTCTGCTTCCAACAGTATGAGGAGTGCGGAAATCCATTGGAGTTCCGGCAACTTTTAGTATCTCACCTGTAGGAATAGAGACCTCATCAATTGGAGTAAAGAAATCACCATTTATTGTTACTATGTTATTATCAATGGTAGCTGTAGGATTTGCTAAACCAGAGAGGCTGAAAAATGCGTGGTGTGTAAGGTTAATTATTGTAGTTTTATCTGTAGTGGCTTGATAATAAATTTTGAACTCGTTATCATCAGTTAAGGTATATGTGACTTGAATTTCAACATTTCCAGGGAATCCTTCCTCACCATCTTTTGCTGAGTAGTATAGATGTAATTCATTTTCGGATGTTTGAGAAGCTGCCCAAACTTGTCTGTGGAATCCGGTAGGACCGCCATGTAGCGCATTAGGTCCATTGTTGATTGCCAAAGAGTACTCTTTTCCTTCAAGTTCAAATTTGCCTTTAGCAATTCTATTTCCATATCTTCCGATAAGAGTACTTAAAAATTGTTCAGGACTATTTATAACATTATCAATAGAATCGTGTCCCTGTACTACATTGGCAAAATTGCCATTTTTATCAGGAGCCATTATTGCTAATACTGCACCACCATAATTAGTACAAGCTAACTCCATTTTATTCTTGTTTCTAAGAATATAAAGGTCAGTACTTTTTCCATTAATATCTTTTTGAAAATCGGCTCTTTTTAAGCCGCATAAATTCTCCTCTGGGTTTGATGTGTTTATCATGATAATAAAAAACTTTATTTATTTGCATTTTTATCTAATTGCAAATAAAAAGATTTTCTTTATCATTAACAAACAAAATATTAAAAAGAAGATGATATTAATTGTGAAATTTTAATAAATCAGCAACAATAAAACTACTTCCTCCAACATATATCAAATCATCATTTTTTGATTCATTCTTTGCTGCTTGAAGTGCATTTTTAACATCCTTGAAGCTATTTCCTACTAATCCAACTTGATTAGCCATCGCTTTTAATATCTCTTCATCCATTGCTCTTTTTACTGATGCTTTTGTAAAATAATATTTAGCATCTTTAGGAAGAATATTTAATACGCCTTTAATGTCCTTATCATTAACCATACCAATGACGATATGTAAATTATTATATTTTTCCTGTTTTAATTGATCAACAATATAAGATATACCGCCTATGTTATGACCCGTATCACATATTATTTTAGGATTGCTACCTATTTGTTGCCACCTTCCCATAAGGCCCGTCAATTCACAAACATTTTCGAATCCTGATTTAATGACATCATCCGATAATTTGTAACCTATGTTTTGTAGAATAGCAATAGCAGAAAGGATAGTATTGGTATTCTTTAATTGGCACAAACCTCCTAATTGTCCAATAATTGTTCCATATTGTTTGGTGTTGTATATTCTTTTGCCGCTATCATTATAATCCACTGATATTATGTTTTCTTCATTCTCAGCAAAAACTATAGGAGATTTTACATCGTTGGCATGATTAATAAAAACTTCTTTTGTCTCCGGAGTAGTCTCACCAATGACAACAGGTACATTAGTTTTCATTATACCGGCTTTTTCGAATGCTATTTTAGCTAGTGTGTCTCCTAGAAATTGTGTATGGTCAAAACTAATATTTGTTATTACAGAAAGATCAGGTATGATGATGTTTGTACAGTCTAGACGACCACCAAGACCAACCTCAATTACAGCTACATCAACTTTTTCTTGTTTGAAATAGTTGAATGCCATAGCAGTTGTAAGTTCAAAGAATGATGGATGCATTGGTTCGAAGATTTCTCTATATCTATTGACGAAATCAACTACATACTCTTCAGATACGGGAACTCCATTAACTCTAATTCTCTCGCGAAAATCAACAAGATGCGGTGAAGTGTATAGTCCGGTTTTGTAACCCGCTTGTTGAAGAATGGCGGCAATGGTATGTGAACATGAACCTTTACCATTAGTACCGGCTATATGAATAGTTTTAAAACTACGATGAGGGTATCCAAAAAAATCATCAAGTTTATGAGTAGTATCAAGTCCCTCCTTGTATGCATCTTTTCCTATATTTTGGAATAGTGGAGTACTGGTAAACAGATAATCTAAAGTCTCTTCGTAGTTCATTTTTCTGATTTAATAAACATTATTTAAAAAAATGTCATTTTGAACGTAAAAGGATAATATTTTAATAATATCAATGACGTTCAAAATGACAATAATAATCTCTTTTTTATAAGTAGTAGGAAATTAATCAAAGAAATTTCTGAATTTCTTAAATATTTTTTCCTTTATGCTCATATTTGGCTTGAAGTTATCCGAAGCGTCAAGTTTTTCCAATATCTGCTTCTCGTCTTTGCTAAGAGTTTCAGGTATGTAAACACTTACGTTTACAAGCAGGTCACCTGTTCCTGTGCTTTGACCATAACTGTTTATATTAGGAAGACCTTTTCCTCTTAACCTAAGAACTTTACCGGGTTGAGTACCTGGTTCAATCTTAAACTTAACTTTTCCATCGATGGTAGGAATTTCAACCTCTCCACCCAATGCAGCAGTAGGCACATTAAGAAGAAGATTATAAATTATATCGTTCTCATCGCGGATTAATTCTGGATGTTGTTCTTCTTCAATAACAACAAGCAAGTCACCGGCAATACCATTGTGCTTACCGGCATTACCTTTTCCATTTACGGATAGTTGCATACCTTCGGCAACACCGGCTGGAATTTTAACTTCTACAACCTCTTCACCGTAAACTATACCTTCTCCTGAACAAACTTTACATTTGTTTTTTATAATTTTTCCCTCGCCGTGACATTGTGGACATACAGATTGTGACTGTACCATTCCAAAAATGCTCTGCTGAGTTCTCGTTACACTTCCTGTACCATGACATGTAGGACAAGTTTCAACACCATTGCTACCTTCAGCGCCAGTACCATGACAATGGTTACATTGAACATATTTTTTGAGTTTAAATTTCTTTTCTACTCCGGTAGAAATCTCTTTAAGTGTAAGTTTAACTTTTACTCTTAAATCAGAACCTCTGAATTTACGTTGTTGTGAACCGGAGTTGCCACCAAATCCAAAACCACCAAATCCAGCGCTATGACCACCAAATATGTCACCAAACATTGAGAAGATGTCATCCATGGACATGCCTTGTCCAAATCCACCTCCGTAGTTACCACTAGCAGCGCCACCCATACCCGCATGACCAAATTGATCATAACGTGCACGTTTATCAGGGTTACTTAATACATCATAAGCCTCTGCAGCCTCCTTAAACTTCTCTTCAGCCTCTTTATCACCAGGATTTTTGTCAGGGTGATATTGAATAGCTTTCTTTCTATATGCTTTCTTTATTTGATCAACAGTAGCTGTTTTCTCAATTCCTAATACTTCGTAATAGTCTCTTTTTGCCATGCTTGTAATAGAATATTATTGTGCCACTACAACTTTTGAGTGGCGAATGACCTTATCATTAAGTTTATAACCTGTTTGAACACAATCAAGAATTTTCCCCTTTTTATCCTCCTCAGGAGCAGGCACAAGAGCAATAGCTTCATGATAGTCTGTGTCAAAAGGTTGATTGTCAGTCTCTATTTTTTCAAGACCTAGTTGGTTAAGAGTTTTAAGGAATTTATGATATATCAATTCAACACCCTCATAAAGAGCTTTATTCTCTTCTGTAGGTTTAATGTTTTTAAGCGCACGTTCAAAGTCATCGATAATAGGAAGAATAGCTGTAATGGTTTTTTCACTGCCATTCTTTATGATCTCTGCTTTCTCTTTCATTGTACGTTTTCTGTAATTATCGAATTCGGCTGATAGACGAAGATATTTATCTTTTTGCTCTTCTATCTCTTTTTCAGCCTCTTCCAACTGCTTGTTAAGCTTCTCCTCAGCAGTCAACTCCTTCTCCTCAACATTTTCATCTGCCACATGTTCTCTTGCTGAATCCTCACTTGCTGATGTTTCGTTAGCTACATTTTCTGTACTCTCATTAATTTTTTCGTCAACAATTGTATTCTTCTCTTTAGAGCTCATATTATTATCCTTATAATTTTTTTTCTTCTTATTCATAATCAGTCACCGTTTAAGTTAATATAGTGCTAACAAAATTCATGCCGACTTGTTCCGGTGAACTAAAGATTTTGCAAAAGTAGGCAAAATATGTCACACTGGCATATTTTTCTGAATTAAAATAGCTACCTTTGCAGCCTGAAAAATAATTAATGATATATATAAATGATTACAGTTTCAAATTTAGCCATTCAATTTGGTAAAAGGGTATTGTACAATGATGTAAACCTAAAATTTACTAGTGGCAATATCTATGGTGTTATCGGTGCTAATGGTGCCGGTAAATCAACATTCTTGAAAGCTATATCGGGAGAAATAGATCCGACTAAAGGCTCTGTCACATTAGGTCCGGGTGAACGTCTTTCTGTTTTGAGTCAGGATCACTTTAAATGGGATGAATATACAGTGATGGATACTGTTCTTATGGGTCATACTGTATTGTGGAACATAATGAAAGAACGTGAGGTACTTTATGCAAAGACTGATTTTACCGATGAGGATGGTCTAAAAGTATCTGAACTTGAAGAAAAGTTTGCTGAACTTGATGGATGGAATGCTGAAAGTGATGCAGCAACTCTTTTAAGTGGTTTAGGTATCAAAGAGGATAAACATTATTTAAAAGTTGGTGATCTTAGTGGTAAAGAGAAAGTCAGAGTAATGCTTGCTCAAGCTCTTTATGGTAATCCTGATAACCTTCTTCTTGATGAGCCTACCAATGACCTTGATATGGAGACTGTAACTTGGCTTGAAGAGTATCTTTCAAACTTTGAACATACAGTACTTGTTGTGAGCCATGACCGTCACTTCCTTGACTCGGTATGTACTCACACAGTGGATATCGACTTTGGTAAGGTAAATATGTTTGCCGGTAACTACTCATTCTGGTATGAGTCGAGTCAGCTTGCACTTCGTCAGCAACAAAACCAAAAGGCTAAAGCCGAGGAGAAGAAGAAAGAACTTGAAGAGTTTATTCGCCGATTCAGTGCCAACGTTGCTAAGAGTAAACAGACTACAAGCCGTAAGAAGATGCTTGAGAAACTTAATGTTGATGAAATTCGTCCATCTTCACGTAAATATCCGGGTATAATCTTTACTCCTGATCGTGAACCAGGAAATCAGATTCTTGAGGTTTCAGGACTTCGTGCTTCTACTGAAGACGGTACACTGCTATTCAACGACGTGAACTTTAATGTTGAAAAAGGTGACAAGATTGTTTTCCTAAGTCGTGATCCTCGTGCCATGACAGCTCTGTTTGAGATTATTAATGGTAATAGAAAGGCAGATGCCGGTCATTATAACTGGGGTGTAACTATCACAACAGCTTATCTTCCTTTGGATAACACAGATTTCTTCGAAAGCGAATTGAACCTTGTGGATTGGTTGAGTCAGTTTGGAGAAGGTAATGAAGTATATATGAAAGGTTTCTTAGGAAGAATGTTATTCTCGGGTGAGGAGGTTCTTAAGAAAGTTAATGTACTTTCAGGAGGTGAAAAAATGAGATGTATGATAGCTCGTATGCAGTTGAAAAATGCTAACTGTTTAATTCTTGATACTCCTACAAACCACCTTGACCTTGAGTCTATTCAGGCTTTCAACAATAACCTGAAACTATACAAAGGTAATGTACTATTCTCTTCTCATGACCATGAGTTCATTGAAACTGTTGCAAACCGTATTATTGAACTTACTCCAAATGGTATTATTGATAAGATGATGGATTACGATGAGTATATTACGTCTGATCATATTAAAGAGATGAGAAATAGGATGTATAATAATTAATATAACTTTTTTAATTCTTATACATCATCATATAAATATAGGCTATATCGTCACGAACGATATAGCCTTTTTCTTTGAAATATTATTTAAATCGAATCGATAATATTATAAATAAATCTCGATATATTATAATAAAAAGATTATTTCAAAAATGTTTCGTCGAATGATAAAGGTAAAAGATCCTTTACACTTTTTACAATATATATATTATTCTTGCTATAAAGAAGAATTCTCATTGGCTTACCAAATCTTTTCTCTGTTTCAAGAAGTACCTGACGGCATGCTCCACAAGGAGGAATAGGAGAGTCGAGAAAACCATGCTCTGACTTAGCTGCTATGGCGAGTGTCATAACCGGTTCGTGAGGATATTGTGCGTTTGCGTAAAACACTGTAGTTCTTTCAGCACAAGTACCTGAAGGATAAGCAGCATTTTCCTGATTATTTCCTGTAATAATCAATCCATTATTTAATAATGCAGCTGCGCCAACAGAAAATTTAGAATAAGGAGCATAACTATTTTTAGTTGCAAGACAAGCAGCATCAACCAATTTTTTATCATCTGGCTGCAATTCATCATATTTGCACGACTCAATGTCAATTTCTATTTTTATCTTATCCATAATCTTGAGATTTTATTAAAAACAAATGTAATACATTTATAATAACATTTCAATATTAATAATGTTACTTATGTTTTATATATAATTCTTATTTAAGTTTGTTTATCCCCTTTTTAAAAAAACATAATTTATAGTTCACGTTAATAATATTCTTAATTTATGTCTATATTTGGTTGCGACTATGAAAAAATAAAAATAATATTAAAAACTAACCATGAAAAAGACAACACTTACTACGATTATGTGTATACTCTCATTACACATAACAAATGCACAAAATGTGCAACCAGCAATACCTTCTGACCCGGTTATTGAGGCTAAGATTGAAAAACTTTTATCAAAAATGACTCTTGATGAAAAGATTGGTCAGATGTGTGAAATCACAGTGGATGTTATTTCTGATTTTTCAGATCCCAATAACCCAAAGATTAGTGATGCATTATTAGATAAAGTTATAGGAGAGTATAAAGTTGGTTCCATACTTAATGTCCCTTTTGGTAAAGCTCAGACAAAAGAGACATGGGCAGATATCATAACACGTATTCAAAAAAAATCGATGAAAACTATGGGTATACCTTGTATATATGGCGTTGACCAGATACATGGTACCACATATACTGCAGGAGGAACAATGTTTCCTCAAAATATTAATATGGCTGCAGCATTCAATCGTGATCTTATGAAAAAATCATCTCAGATATCAGCCTATGAGACTAAAGCCGGATGTATACCTTGGACCTATGCCCCTGTTATGGATCTTGGACGTGATCCTCGTTGGTCACGTATGTGGGAGAGTTATGGAGAAGATAGCTACATCAATCAAGAGATGGCGGTAGCCTCAGTTATAGGTTTTCAAGGTGAGAATCCAAATAATATTGGACCAAATAATGTTGCTGCATGTATTAAGCATTTTATGGGTTATGGAGTTCCGGTAACAGGAAAAGATAGAACTCCTTCATCAATCTCACGTGCCGATATGCGAGAAAAATATTTTGCTCCATTTTTAGCATGTATAAAAGCCGGTGCTTTATCATTGATGGTAAATTCAGGAGTTGATAATGGTTTGCCATTCCATGCGAATAAAGAACTTCTTACAACATGGTTAAAAGATGATTTGAATTGGGATGGAATGATTGTAACCGATTGGGCTGATATAAATAACCTTTGTGTTCGTGACCATATTGCAGAAACAAAAAAAGAGGCTATAAAAATAGCCATCAATGCAGGTATTGATATGTCTATGGTACCTTACGAACTATCATTTTGTGATGATTTAAAAGCATTAGTTCAAGAGGGAGAGGTGCCAATGTCACGAATCGATGATGCTGTAGCTCGTATACTAAGATTAAAATATCGTCTTGGACTCTTTGATAATCCTTATTGGAACATTAAGAAATATGATCAGTTTGCCTCTGCTGAATCAGCTGCTATAGCCCTTCAGGCAGCCGAAGAATCTGAAATTCTTTTAAAAAATCAAGACAATATTCTTCCTTTAAAACCAGGTAAAAAAATTCTTCTTACAGGACCTAATGCTAATTCTATGCGCTGTCTAAATGGTGGATGGTCGTATACATGGCAAGGTGACAAAGTAGATGAATTTGCACAGGATTATAATACCATATATGAAGCATTATGTAATAAATATGGTAAGGATAATATAGTTTATGAGGCCGGTGTTACTTATAAAACAGAGCCTAAGAGCCTGTGGTGGGAAGAAAATGCATCCGACATAGAGAAAGCTGTTGAGGCTGCCAAGGATGTTGATGTTATAGTAGCATGTATAGGTGAGAACTCATATTGCGAAACTCCGGGAAATCTTAATGATCTTACTCTTTCGCAAAATCAGATTAATTTGGTGAAAGCTCTTTCTATTACAGGAAAACCTATTATTCTTGTTTTAAATGAAGGTCGTCCTCGTTTGATAGCTCAAATAGAACCTCTTGCTAAAGCTATTATTGATATTCTTCTTCCTAGTAACTATGGTGCCGATGCTCTTGCTAATTTAATGGCTGGCGATGCAAACTTTAGCGCTCGACTCCCTTTCACATATCCAAAACATATTAACTCGTTGGCAACATACGATTATAAACCATGTGAAAATATTGGTCAGATGGATGGAAATTATAATTATGATGCTGTTATGGATGTTCAATGGCCATTTGGATATGGACTTAGCTATAATACTTATAAATATAGCAATTTAAGAGCTGATAAAAGTGAATTCAATGCTGATGATGTTATTACATTCACAGTAGATGTAACAAATGATGGCAAAGTTGATGGTAAAGAGAGTGTTTTACTATATAGCAGTGATTTGATAGCAAGTAGTACGCCTGATAATAAACGTCTTCGTAATTTTGAGAAGGTATCGCTAAAACCTGGAGAAACAAAAACAGTAAGCATGAAACTTAAAGGCAGTGATCTTGCTTTTGTGGGTTATGATGGTAAATGGAGATTGGAAAAAGGAGATTTCCGTATTGCATGTGGTAATCAAAAGCTTATGATTAAATGTAATCAAACAAAATTGTGGGATACTCCAAATAGGTAAATTGAGGGAATGGTTGTGTTAACTTATTGTGCAATCGCAACCTTTTCTATTATTATAACGTCTTAATAACAAATAGAATATAATTTATATGATTATTACAACTACTCCTTCTGTAGAGGGCAAGAAAATTGCTAAGTATCACGGAATAGTATCCGGTGAGACTATTATTGGTGCAAATGTAATTAGAGATTTATTTGCAGGTATTCGCGACATTATTGGAGGCCGCTCAAAAGCATATGAAGATGTGTTGCGTGAAGCAAAAGAAACTGCATTACGTGAGATGCAAGATAATGCTATGTCATTAGGTGCTAATGCTGTTATTGGTGTTGATCTTGATTATGAAACTATTGGAGCAAGTGGCAGTATGCTTATGGTTACTGCATCGGGAACTGCTGTTACGTTAGAAGATTAAGAACAATTTATAATTTAGGAAAGCTTCCATTTTACTAAAAGTAGAGTGGAAGCTTTTTTTGTGCTTTTATCATATCCACTTTTTATAACAAAACGTAATTGTATAATGTCTTGATTATCAATATTATGATTTTGAAATTAGGCTTTGTTTGTCCACTTTGTTTTTCCCCATTAGTATAATTTTTCATATTCAGTAATACATTTGTTCGTCACTGAAAAAGATAGATTTTTAAAAGTATTGTTAATCTTATTAAACGAATTATTTATGAAAAAGGACAAGCTTACTAAATTTATTTATTTGGGCATGATATTATTAATGTTATCGATTTTATTTCCAATAACATTATCAGCTCAAAATAAATTGGTCGTAGGAAAAGTGGTCGATTCTTCTAATGAGCCCATTATTGGTGCTTCAGTATTAGAAAAAGGTACTACAACTGGTACAATTACAAATTTGGATGGAATTTTTGAGTTAAATGTTCCATTAGGTAAAACACTTATTATCTCTTATATCGGTTATCAGCCTCAAGAGGTTAAAGTTACAGGTACAAATTTAGTAGTAACACTTAAAGAAGATACTAAAACTTTGGATGAGGTTGTAGTAGTAGGTTACGGAGTACAGAAAAAAAGTGTTGTTACAGCAGCTATTAGTAAAGTTACTGCTGAAGAGCTCAATGCAGCTAAACCTTCAAGAATCGAAGATGCGTTGAAAGGTAAAGTATCGGGAGTTCAAATAACACAAAGTTCAGGACAACCTGGTTCCGATTCTAAAGTTAGAATTCGTGGTATTGGTACAGTAAATAATTCAGAGCCTCTATATATAGTCGATGGTATGCCTGTTGATGGTGGTATAGCATATCTAAATCCTGTTGATATAGCATCGGTAGAAATTTTGAAAGATGCTGCTTCAGCTGCTATTTATGGAGCAAGAGCTGCTAATGGTGTAGTGCTTGTAACTACAAAAACCGGTACTAGTGGAAAAACAACCATTAACTATGATTTCAGTTACGGATGGCAAAATCCATGGAAAAAGAAAGCTGTTCTCGATGCTACCGAGTATATGACATTAATGAATGAAATGGATATTAATGATGGTAATGCACCTCGTTATACTCAGGAACAGGTTGCTAAGGCCGGTAAAGGTACAGATTGGCAAGACGAAGTATTCAATTATGATGCACCTATTCAACAACATCAAGTTAGCATAAATGGTGGAAATGATAAAAATCAATATTTCCTTTCTTTAGGCTATTTTGATCAAGAAGGTATTGTTGGTGGTAACTTCGGAAAATCAAATTATGAACGTTGGAGCTTGCGTTCCAACTCTGTATACACAATCTTTGATGTTGATTCAAGAAACTTTTTAAATAAACTAAAGGTTGGTGTAAATATTGGATATTCTAGAATTAAATCAACGGGAGTAGAGACAAACTCTGAATATGGATCTATTCTTGGATCAGCTGTGACTTTTTCACCTGTTGTTCCTGTTTACGCTTCTAAAGAAGAGGGAGACGCTATTTTAAAAAGTTTTCCTACTGCAGTAACAGATGGTAATGGTGGTGTGTTCTCTCTTCCTCCATCAGGTTACCAAGAACTAGCAAATCCTGTTGCACAATTATACTCTCCATCTTTAACTACAAAAAATGAAGATAAATTCGTAGGCTCATTCTATGCCGAACTTAATTTATTACCAGGATTAACTTTTAAGAGCAGTTATGGAGCCGACCTTGCTTTTTGGGGTGAAGATGGATATGGTTTCGAGTACTATATGTGTTCTATGAAAAAGAATGAGCAGAGCTGGGTCCAAAGTAAAATGAATAGAGGTTTCAAATGGCAGGTAGAGAATTTACTCACATACAATAAAAGTTTTGGAGAACATAATCTTACAGTTGTTTTGGGACAATCGGCTCAAAAGTATACTTATCGTGTTCTTGAAGGCACTGATTATGATCTACTAGAAACAGACCCTGTTAAAGCTAACATAAATTCGGCTATTGGTACAAGTGATGATGAGAGAGTTGTAGGTGGTACAGGTGGTTATAACTTTACATCTTTAGCTTCATATTTTGGTCGTATTAATTATAATTATGCCGAACGTTACATGTTGCAATTAACAGTACGTCGTGATGGCTCTTCGCGTTTTGGTCCTGACCATAAATGGGCTACTTTCCCTGCTGTATCTGCCGGATGGAATGTGTTAAACGAACCTTTCCTTGTAGATATTAAACCTAACTGGTTTAACAGTATGAAAATTCGTTTATCATGGGGTAAGAATGGTAATGAAAATATAGGTAATTTCCGTTACACAGCGCTTATGGATGGTGGACAGAATTATTATTTCGGAGGTGGATATAATGTTAGCGATGGTAGTAAAAGTGGAACAATGCAATATGGTTCTTCTCCAGCAGCTCTAGCAAATCCTACTATTAAATGGGAAGAGTCAGAACAAATTGACCTTGGTTTTGATGCACGTTTTTTAAGAGATAGACTTAGCTTTAGTTTTGACTACTTTAATAAGAAGACAAACGGAATGTTAATGGACCAACCTATACCTAGTTATGTTGGACAGAGCGCACCAATGAGTAACCTTGGAAAAATGAAGAACTGGGGTATAGAGATGGAAGCAGGATGGAAGAACTCGGTTAATGACTTTAATTATAACTTCTCGATAAATGCTTCATATTTAAAAAATGAACTTATAAATCTAGGAAACGCTTCTGGTGAAACAAACTACGAAAGTGCTGGGGCATCGGGTGTAGGAGATTATGTACATGCTAAGAATGGAGAAGTTTGGCCATATTTTTATGGATTTAAAACAGATGGTATATTCCAAAATCAATCCGAAGTTGATTCATATGTAAATGATAAAGGTGAGAAATTGCAACCAGATGCACAACCTGGTGATGTAAGATTTGTAGATTCAAATAATAATGGTGTTGTAAATGATGATGACCGTGTAAAAATCGGTAAAGGTATGCCCGATTGGACCTTTGGTATCACTCTTGGTGCAGAATGGAAAGGTTTTGATTTAAATCTATTCTTCCAGGGAACATACGGAAATGATATATTTGATTTCGCTCAGAGAGGTGACATACCTGCTATGAACCGTCCTGCTTGGATTTTAGAACGTTGGATAGGAGAGGGGTCTTCAAATAAAATTCCTAGAATGACAACAGCTAATCCAAACAAGAACTGGAGCGCATCGGATATCTATATAAAAGATGGTTCTTATCTACGACTTAAAACAGCTCAATTAGGTTATACTCTTCCTTTATATTTAACAAAAAAAGTATCTATACAAAGATTCAGAGTATATGTATCTGCTGAGAATCTTTTGACATTTACAAAATATGATGGATTTGATCCTGAACTTGCATCAGGAAATTATACAACGATAGGAGTTGATAAAGGAATATATCCTCAATCAAGAACAATATCTGTTGGAGCAAACATAACATTTTAAAATCATAAAAAATAAATGAATATGAAAAAATATTATATATATGCTGCTTCGTTAATGTTTGCATCTATGATGGCATTGACATCTTGTGGTGATGATTTCCTCTCTGCAGGTCCTACGGAGAAACCTGAGGCAGGTGCTGCCGCTACTGAAGGAGCGATACTTTCAAGTTTAGGTTCTGCTTACCAGATTCTATTATTCGATAGTTATGCAAATAATAACTACAATAGTATACTGTTAATGTCCGATCTTCGTTCCGATGATATTTATAAAGGGGGAGGAGACGCTGGTGACCAAGCTGCACTCTACTCTTTATCTCTTTTTAAAATTAGTCCATCAGAAAGTTTGGGAGGACTTTGGAGTATATATTTTACAGGTCTTGCACGCTGTAATAATGTTATTATTGCTTGTAAGAATGCAGTAGGTGTTTTGGATGCCAAAAAGGCACGTTATAATGCAGAGGCACATTTTTTAAGAGCTTACTATGTACACCTGTTATGGAAATTTTTTGGTAATATTCCTTACTTCGAGGAGCCTTTACAAGATCCATATATGGCAAAGCAACTCACAGCCGATGAGATTTATTCAAAAATAATGGCAGACCTCGAAATAGCTTGTCAAGATGGTGCGATGCCAATGAGTACAAATGTAAAAGACGAATATGGACGTGTATCAAGGGCTGCAGCATTGATGCTCAAAGCTAGAGTTGTAATGTATCAAAAAGATGAATCAAAGTATTCGGAGGTTGCTAATGATATGGCTACAATTATAAAAAGCGAAGAGTTTGAATTAATGAAAGATTTCGATGCTATGTGGCTTGACGAAAATGAGTTCTGTAGTGAATCTATTTTTGAAAGTAACCAAATACCTGAAGGAAAAACTTGGTCTAGTGGATGGAATGGATATGGCACTAATTTACCTGCTTTCATCTCTCCAAATGAATTAAATGATCCTAATGGTGTTTTTCAAGGAGGATGGGCATTTGGACCTGTACGTGCTTCTGCTTATAATATGTATGAAGATGGTGATAAACGTCGTGATGGTTCTATCAACGATTGGCGTGAAGCAAGTTATGGAAAACGTTTCCAAAATACAGGCTTTTTCATGAGAAAATATGCTGCACGCGTGGGATACAAACTATCTCAAGGGGATACAGATTTAAATTATTGTAACAATGTTCGTATATTCAGATATGCCGAGACATTACTTAACTATGTAGAGCTAGTGAAAATTAATGGGGTAGCTGAACAGCAGGGAGTTAGTGCTCAAGAGTGTCTTGACCAAATACGTGAAAGAGCTTTTGGAGCTCCTAACTCTATTCCTGCTACAGCTATCAACATTAAAAATGAACGTCATAAAGAGTTCTTAGGGGAAGGAATGCGTTTCTATGATCTTGTTAGGTGGGGTGATGCTGCTACTGTATTAACAGAAAATGATGCTGCTCATAATTCTGTCCGTACTTATAGTGACAAAAACAAATATATTCCTATTCCATTGGGTGAAATAGAGAAAACGAAGGGAACAGAGTTTGAATTAAAACAGAATGAGTATTAACCTACTGTAAATATCATATAACAATGAAAAATATATATAAATCACTTGTCATGGTGATAATGGGTTTATTGGTCATGACATCATGTGATCCGCAAGATAATGATGATCATGCTTTAGGAACTTTACCTCAAGCAAGTCAACTTAATTTTACTTTATCTCCATCAGCCGATAAACCTAATGTAGTTATTGTTAAAAATGAATCTTTTATTGATGGTGTTGCTACCTGGGATTTTGGTAATGGTGGTTCTGCAAAAGGTAACAATGTTACTGCTTCATATCCTTTTAAAGGTGACTATACTGTAACAATGACTCTTTACACTACTGGAGGATCTGTTAGTATTACAAAGTCAATATCTATCGCTAATGATGATATGTCACTTCTTGATACACCTATGTATAATGCTCTTACTGGAGGAGCTGCTAATATTGAGGGAAAAACATGGGTGTTCGATCAATATGTTGCCGGACACTTTGGAGTAGGACCGATTGATGAAAGTTCTCCTTCTTGGTGGTCATGTCCTGCTAATGGAAAACTTCTATCTTCTATGTACACTCAAGAGTTTACATTTATTCAAGTGGGTGTAAAGATGATATGGAAAAATAATGGATATGTATATAGTAATGCTGTAGGTAAGGACGCTTTAGGTGGAAATGCTATAGTTCCAGGTGCTGGTGACTATGATGTTGAATACACTCCTAAATCATCATATACTTATACTCTTGATGAAAATAATATGACTTTAACTATCAGTGATGGAGGTTTCCTTGGTCATTATGCTGGTACTTCAAAATATGAGATTATTAAACTTACCGAAGATGTAATGTATCTTAAAGCTAGAAGTACTGTTGAGACTGGTAATGGTTGGTGGTACCGATTTGTGCCAAAAGATAAAAATGTAAAGCCTATTGTGCCTATGAAAGCTGCTGCACTAGCTGAAGATTTTGAAGCTAATAAATTGAAAATTGATTTTGCTAGAGAGACTATGGGTAAACTAGATTCTATATATTCTAATCCTGCTCCTCTTCCTATTAATACTTCAAAGAGGGTATATCTTTATGAAAAAACTAACGCACTATATTCAAATATATCTTTTACTGCAGCTGACTATAAGTTTGATCTTACTAAAATAAATAAGGTAAGAATGAAAGTTTTCATTCCATCATATAATGATTATTCTACTGATAAACTTCAGAAAAAAGTAGCTGTAAAACTTCAAAATAGTGATAATGGGGGAGATGCTTGGCAAACTCAAACAGAAATTGCTAAAAATGATTTACCTACTGATAAATGGATAGAGCTAGAGTTTGATTTCTCTTTTGTGAAAGATCGTATGGATTATAATAAAATAGTCATTCAATTTGGATCGGAAGGTCATGAAGTGCCCGGAATTTTCTTCTTTGATGATTTTTCTTTTAATGAATGAAGGTAGATGAGTGATAAGAGGTAGTTTTATGCTACCTCTTATTATAAACTACATTTTACTTTTTATGATGTTTTTAATTTTGCTTAAGCTATACCAAAGTAATTTGATATAAGGAGATTATTTATAAAGATTTTTAGTAAATAATTTCATGTGGCATCTCCAAACAGATAATGAGAAATAATAATAGGTATGAATAAAATAATAATAATAACGATTTTATCTTTTTTGGTAAATACAAATATAACAGCGACAAATAAAGTTGATAAATATAATGTCTCTTTTTTGAAAGTTTCAGGTAGAGATATAGTTAAAGAAGATGGTTCAAAACACTTCATTAAAGGAACAAATTTAGGTAATTGGCTCAATCCTGAAGGATATATGTTTGGATTTAATTCAACTAATTCTCCTAGGAAAATTAATGAAATGCTTTGTGAACTTGTGGGGCCTGAAGAGAGTGCGATTTTTTGGAAGAACTTTAAAGATAACTATATTACCGAGAAGGATATAGAGTTTATAGCATCTACTGGAGCAAATACCATACGTTTACCTTTTCATTATAAACTTTTTACTAATGAAGATTATATGGGACTTACATCTCAACAAGATGGATTTAGTAGAGTTGATAGTATAGTTAAATGGTGTAGGAAGCATAATATTTATATAATTCTTGATATGCATGATGCACCCGGAGGACAAACAGGTGATAATATTGATGATAGTTATGGATATCCTTGGCTATTTGAAAGTGAAGCTAATCAAAAACTTTTTTGTGAAATATGGGAGAAAATTGCACAATATTATAAAGATGAACCAATTATTCTAGGATTTGATCTTATTAATGAACCTATAGCACCATATTTTGAAAATATGGATGAGTTGAATGCAAAGTTAGAACCTCTTTACAAACGTGTTGTAACATCGATTAGAAAAATAGATAAAAAGCATATCATCCTTATAGGAGGAGCACAATGGAATGGAAATTTCAAACCTTTTTCGGATTGGAAATTTGACGATAATATGATGTATACATGTCATAGATATGGTGGTGACGCTACAAAACAGGCTATTCAAAAATTCATAGATTTTCGTGATAAAGTAAATCTTCCCATGTATATGGGAGAGATAGGACATAACACTGATCAATGGCAATCTGATTTTTGTAAGGTAATGAAAGATAATAATATAGGATATACTTTTTGGCCATATAAAAAACTTGATAGTTCATGTTTTATGGGTATAAAAAAGCCTGAAGGGTGGCAATTGATTATTGATTATTCAGAAAAACCAAGAAAAACTTTTAAGGAAATACGTGATGCACGTATATCTGCAAATCAGGCAAAAATCCTATTGAATGAATATTTAGAAAATTCCAAATTTGAAAATTGTAATGTACAGACTAATTACATTAAATCACTTAATATAAACACCGAGAAAAATTAATTTTGTATGAAATCTACTAAGATAATATCCTTATGCTTTGGGTTACTAACAACATCACTTTTAGGTAATGCTCAGGTAAACAAAGCTCTATACTTAGATAATTCAGAGCCTATAGAGAAAAGAGTAGAAGATGCTTTGAGTAAAATGAGCACTGAAGAGAAGATAAAGATGATCCATGCCCAGTCAAAATTTTCTTCTCCTGGAGTTGCCCGTTTGGGTATTCCTGATGTTTGGATGACAGATGGACCTCATGGCATTCGTCCCGAAGTTCTTTGGGATGAGTGGGAACAAGCTGGTTGGACTAATGATTCATGTACTGCATTTCCAGCCTTGACTTGTCTTGCTGCTGCTTGGAATGAGGACATTTCATATTTATATGGAAAGAGTATAGGTGAAGAGGCACGTTATAGAAACAAAACTGTTCTTTTAGGTCCTGGGGTAAATATTTATCGTACTCCTCTTAATGGAAGAAATTTTGAATATATGGGCGAGGACCCATTTCTTGCTTCTAAAATGGTGGTGCCATATATTCAAGGAGTGCAAAGTAACGGCGTTGCTGCATGTGTAAAACATTATGCATTAAATAATCAAGAGGTAAATCGTAATACAACAAATGTAATTGTTGATGATAGGACTTTACGTGAAATTTATCTTCCTGCTTTTAAGGCTGCTGTAATAGATGGTAAAGCTTGGGCTATAATGGGTTCCTACAATCTTTATAAAAATCAGCATTGCTGTCATAATGAGCATTTATTAAATAATATATTAAAGAATGAATGGGGATTTGATGGTGTTGTAGTTTCCGATTGGGGTGGTGTACACGATACTAAACAATCAATAACAAATGGTCTTGATATGGAATTTGGTACAGGAACGAATGGATTATCAACCGGTAGTTTGAATGCTTATGATAATTATTACATGGCTTTTCCATATATGAAAATGATTAAAAGTGGAGAAGTAGGAACAAAAGAACTTGATGATAAAGTGCGAAGAGTATTGAGACTAATTTTTCGAACTACGATGAAAGGTAATTCTACTTATGGAAGTATGGTTTCAAAGGAACATATTGATGCTGCACGTAAGATTGGTGAAGAGGGTATTGTGCTTCTAAAAAACAAAAACAATCTTCTACCTCTTAACATAACTTCTGCCAAGAAAATAGCTATTATAGGTGAAAACGCTATAAAAATGATGACTGTAGGTGGTGGTAGTTCTTCATTAAAAGTAAAATATGAAATCTCTCCACTTACTGGAATCATTAATAAGATTGGTGATAAAGTAAAAATAGTATATGCACGTGGTTATGTGGGTGACCCGGGTGGTGAATATAATGGAGTTAAATCCGGACAAAATCTCAAAGATTCAAGAAGTCCACAAGAACTTATTGATGAGGCTGTTTCAGTAGCAAAAGATGCTGATTATGTAATTTTTGTAGGTGGTTTAAACAAGAGTAATTATCAAGATTGTGAGGGAGTTGATCGTAAATCATTGGATTTACCATACCTTCAAAACGAGCTGATTGATGCGTTAGTTAAATGCAATAAAAATCTTATTGTAGTAAATATTTCAGGTAATGCTGTTAGTATGCCTTGGATAGATAAAGTTCCTTCAGTTCTTCAAGCATGGTATCTAGGTACTGAGGCTGGCAATGCAATAGCAAATGTATTGACTGGTGAAGTTAATCCTTCCGGTAAACTTCCATTCACATTTCCTAAAACTATTACAGATGTAGGTGCACATAAACTAGGCGATTACCCTGGGGTAAAAAGAGAGAATGAAAATATATATGATGAGAAATATAATGAAGGAATATTTGTAGGATATCGTTGGAGTGAGAAAAATAAAATTAAACCTTTATTTGCTTTTGGACACGGGCTAAGCTATACTACTTTTTCAATGAGCGATTTTACTCAAAGTGCTAAATTTATTGGCAGCAATGATAAAATAACATTTACTGTAAATGTTAAGAATATCGGTAATAAAGCAGGTTCCGAAGTAGTTCAACTTTATATTAGTGATGTAAAATCATCATTGCCTCGCCCGGTAAAAGAGTTGAAAGGATTTAAAAAAATATTTTTGAACTTTGGTGAGTCAAAGAATGTATCATTTACAATAGGTGAAAATGAACTTAGTTTTTATGATGATAAAATAGGTGAATGGCGAGCTGAAACAGGCGAGTTTATAGCTTATATTGGAAACTCTTCAGATAACATTTTAGGTAAGCTTAAGTTTGAATTAAAAAAGTAATATTTTTTTTAAATTCTTAATTTATTAGGTGAAGAACAAGATATTAAAAAATATCTTGTTCTTTTTTGGTTTAAATAGATATTAATGTTTCTTTTGTTTATAAAATAAGACTATGAGACACAAGACTTTTCTAATACTATTATGCCTTTATTTAGCTTCACCTGTTAAATCGGTAAACTTGGACTCTATATACAAATCTCTTGATATGGAGATAAGGCTTTCGGATAAATATATATCTGAACATGAGAATAAGATTTCTACTCTAAAAGAAATGTATGAGAAGGTAGAGTCTTTAAAAGAAAAATATAAAATATCTTTTGAAATTTTTAAAGAGTATAAATCTTATATTAATGATTCGGCATTGGTGTATTTAGATAAAAGCATCGAAATAGCTGAAAAAATAGAACGATATGATCTTTCAAATAATTGTAAATCACTTCTTGCATTCCAATGTTCAACATCTGGAATGTATAATGAATCACTTGATATCATCAACTCAATAAATAAAAATGAACTTAACAAAGAAGGTCTTGGCAATTACTATATAGCTTGTAACCATCTTTTTGGCGAGTTATCTTTTTATACCAAGTTAAGCAAGTTAAAAACTATCTATGCTGATAAAGCTTTAGCATATAGAGATTCAATTTTACTTTTTGTTGATCCAAATAATGAAGATTATTTATTAAGAAAGGAACTACAGTATGTAAACGAAAATCGATATAAGGAAGCTCTTGATATAAACAACAAGCGTATGGGCATGGTAAAATATGGCACTCATGAATATGCTATTGTATCATATTATAGATCACAAATTTTTAGAAGTATGAATGAATTAGATAGTGTTAAGTGCTTGTTAGCATTATCTGCCATTAGTGATATACGAAATTCGGTTATGGATCATGCTTCTTTGTTGAATTTAGCTGAATTATTATATAAAGATGGTGATTTGAATAGATCATATGAATATATAAAATATTCATGGAATGCCACTACTAAGTTTAATACCAGAGTAAGAAGTTGGTTGGCTTCTCCGGTACTATCAATGATAGATAATAATTATCAGAATAGTATAAAAGAGAGAAATGAAAAACTACGCAATTTTGTAGTAGTGATAAGTATATTGTCTGTTTTATTACTTTTAGGAGTTTTTTATGTCGATTACCAAAGGAAGAGATTGAGTTTAGCTAGAAATCAGTTGAAAGATATTAATAATCAGCTTAATGAACTAAATAAAGAGCTTAAAGATGTAAATGTAAATCTTGATAAAAGTAACCATGATTTATCGGTTTTAAATGACTCATTATCATATTCTAATTTAAAACTTAATGAATCAAATAGAGTAAAGGAGGAGTACTTAGGAAGATTTCTAAGTTTATGTTCTATTTACATTGATAAATTGGATGGATTTAGAAAACAGGTAAATAAGAAGATGAAAAATAACGATAAAGAGAAACTCTTTGAACTTACCGATTATCTTGATTTTAGAGAGAAAGAGTTAAAAGAGTTATATTATAATTTTGATGATGCTTTCCTTCATCTCTTTCCCAATTTTTTAAATGAGTTTAATAATCTGTTAAAAGAAGATTCAAGGATTGTTGTTCCTGAAAGCAATATGCTAACAACTGAATTGCGCATTTTTGCTCTTATACGACTAGGAATTGATGATAGTTCTAAAATAGCTGATTTCCTTCACTATTCAGTAAATACCATATATAATTACCGAGCAAAAATAAAGAATAATTCTATAGTAAACAGAGAAGAGTTTGAGCAAAAAATAAAAAGCATTGGAATGAATTTTAATAAATAGTGTGTTTTGCTTAATAAATGTAAAAATTATTCTATTCATTAAACCTTTTAATTTTATAATGTTCTAAAAGATATATCCGGATAATTAGTATAAACATAAAAATAGAAAATTATGAAAAAAGGATTAGTTTTTTTGCTTTTTGCACTTTTTGCTTCAACTGTAACTTTGTTTGCTCAAGATAATACTAAAGTTAAAAAAGATAGACCTACTAAGGAGGAGAGAGTAGAAATGATGACAAAAAGAATGTCATCAGAGTTAATGTTAAGTGATTCACAGAATGAAAAATTTGCTCCTCTTTATAAAAAATATCTTGATGAAATGCAGAGTTTACGTCCTTCAGAAGTTCAAATGGGAACAAATATGGATGATAAACAAAGAGATAAGATGATTAGAGATGGTTTTGCTCACCAACGTAAGATGATTGATCTTAAAGAGAAATACTACAATGAATTCTCTAAATTTTTAACTCCTTCTCAAGCTCAAAAAATTGTCGGTCCTATGAATGGTCCTATGGACAGAGCCAAAATGAAAGGTGATAAGATGAAAAGACCTGATGATAAGATGAGAAGAGGTGATGATAGAAGAAAAGAAAGAAATAATATGATAAAGAAATGATTAGTGTTTCAATAGGTTTAGTTTAGCATATTGTGTTTAGTGTTTTTAATAAAATCATCAGTATAATAACCTGTTATTGTACTGATGATTATTTTTTTTTGTATTTTTGAAAGACAAAACTATTAATTCAATTAACTAATGAAAAATCAATTGATAATATTTTCGTTTTTGTTAATATACTTAATTTTACCATTAAACATATATTCTCAGACCCGCAATAAAAAATATGAAGAGTATATAGATCAATATAAATCATTGGCTATCGACCAGATGAGCCGTTATAAAATACCGGCTAGTATCACTCTAGCTCAAGGACTACTAGAATCGGGTGCCGGTAGAAGTACTTTAGCTATCAATTCAAAAAATCATTTTGGAATAAAATGTGGAAGTGATTGGAGTGGAAGAAGTGTTCGACATACAGATGATGCTAAAAATGAGTGCTTCCGTGCATATTCGCATGTGAAAGATTCATATGAAGATCATTCAAAATTTCTAAGAAACCGACCAAGATATTCATCACTTTTTGATCTTGATATTACGGATTATAAAGGATGGGCTCATGGATTAAAAAGAGCAGGTTATGCCACTGATCCTCAATATGCATATCGTTTAATTAATATTATTGAACTTTACAACCTTGACAAGTATGATACTAAAAGTGGTATAAAATGGAGTAAAATTAATAGTGAGGCTCATCAACCATATTTATCTAATAAATTATTATACATAATTGCACGCAATGGTGATACATTAAAAAATATTAGTTTAGAGTTTGATATTAGTGAACGTAAACTGAGAAAATACAATGAGTTACCAAAAGATTGTAAGCTGCAAGAGGGAGACATAATTTATCTTGAGAAAAAAAATAGTCGTGCTTCAAAAGATAATATTGTTTATGTCGTAAGAGAAGGAGACTCTATGCATTCAATATCTCAACGATATGGAATACGTTTGAAAAACCTATATAAACTGAATAAAATGTCAGTTAATGACCCAACTCCGGCAGTAGGAACTATATTAAGAATGAGATAATAAAAGTTAAAACAACTTTTTGCATGCAGTAAAATTAATATAATTACATTAATAATATATAAACGTTAACACAAGGAGATTATTATAAATCATTAAATAGTACTTTATTTTAAATTTGTAAAACCTAATATATTAATTAAAAATGAAAAAAATGAAATTCGCAACACTACTAGTTGCTTTAATATCTCTATTCTCTTTGAGCTCTTGTTTAAGTGAATCTTCTAATGATGGTTATGATGTATATGCTGAAGTATCACTAAAATCAACTATGGGTCAATATTATCTAATTACGGATGCTGGAATTATATTTTATCCAGAAAATTCAACAGTTTTATCCAGCATTCAATTTAAAGATGGTTCATATTTGGAACGTTTTGTAGGTGCATTCAAGTTAAGTGAAGGGGAAGTTTTTGATGCATACAAAAATACATATAAAGTATCTGAAATAGCTGTAAATTCAACTGTTCCTTATAAATCCATGACAACACAACCTGATACAATAAAGGCTGATCATGGTATTTATGACATACATAATAATGTTTGGGCTACTAATGGTTATGTAAATGTACCAATATACTACTATTATTCATCTGCTAGCCAAGTAAGCGTTAATGATTTCAATCTTTATGCTACAGGAGCATCTCAAGATACACTTTTTGTTACATTAAAACAGTCACGAGCAATTGATTCAAGCGAATATCCTGTTACTACACCTCAAGTAATAAGTTTCTCGATGCCTTTTAATAATTATGATTTCTATACTATATATAATGAAGTTCAACCTAAAAATGATACTTTAGTCATTAAAATTTCCGCTAAATCATACGATAATAGTGAAACTATAGTGAAAACAACTAAATATAAAGCTTCACAGAGATAACATCATAAATGACCATATAATTAATCCTTGTGCTATTTTGCATGAGGATTTTTTTTACCTTTGTATAACTTTATAAAAATATTTTCGCTTTGAACTATAAAAATATATTTAAAATTGTTTCCATGCTTATCTCTTCACCACACAAAGCATGGTCAGAAATAAAAGAGAGCGATAACCATAATGATGTTATGGCTGATTTCGTGTATCCTATGATAGGACTATGTGCACTCTCTTTCTTTATAGGGGTATTAATTGAAAATAAGGCAGATGTTGACTTTGTACAAGTTGCTATGAGTGGTTGTTGCGCTATAGCGGTTTCTCTTTTTGCAGGTTTTTTCTTAGC
This sequence comes from Bacteroidota bacterium, assembly GCA_023415545.1. Taxonomy (GTDB): domain Bacteria; phylum Bacteroidota; class Bacteroidia; order Bacteroidales; family Bacteroidaceae; genus Phocaeicola. Next base: position 3,480 of record JAEZKJ010000118.1, on the reverse strand, counting down.
ATCTTATCTTATAGATATTTTGAATCAAAAGTTTTTAAATAGAGATAGCCAATTTGAACTTTCTACTCGTTTTGTTGGTTATAGCATGTCAGTAATATTTGTTCTTCATATAATATCAGGAATAATAAAAGTTAAGTTGCTTTTTTGGCTTCTTCAATTTTATGTATTGTTTGTTGCTTTTGAAGGTGCTCGTACGTTGATGAAAGTGGAGCGTGAAAAAATAACTCATTATACACTGATAGCATCATCAATAATCATTTTGTGCCCTGAATTAATAGGATGGGTATTCAACAAGTTATCTGAAGTATTAAATTAATGAAACCAGCCAATATAAATATAAAAAATAAACGTGCCTCCTTTGATTACGAATTTATCGATACATTCACTGCAGGCATTGTTCTTACAGGAACCGAGATAAAGTCTATACGTCTTGGTAAAGCAAGTCTTGTGGATACTTACTGCTATTTTATAAACCATGAGCTTTGGGTAAAGAATATGCATATCACCGAGTATTTTTATGGCTCGTACAATAACCATGTGGCTCGACGTGAACGTAAATTACTTCTTGAGAGAAAAGAGTTAAGAAAACTCGAAGATGCAAGTAAGAATCCCGGAATAACAATTGTACCTGTAAGGTTATTTATAAATGATAAAGGTTTAGCAAAAGTGGTCATAGCTCTTGCTAAAGGAAAGAAGGAGTATGATAAACGTCAGTCTATTCGTGAAAAAGATGATAGACGTGAGATGGATAGAATGTTTAAAAAATAATATCATAGCTCATCGTTTTAACCTTACATTTCTAATATAGATGAAATCGATAAAACAGGCAATAGAAGAAAGAATCCTCATACTCGATGGAGCTATGGGGACTATGATACAGAATTACAACTTAAAAGAAGAGGATTTTAGAGGTGAACTCTTTAAAGATATTTCTACTCAGATGAAGGGTAATAATGATATTCTATCAATTACTCGTCCTGAAGTTATTAAAGAGATTCATAAAAAATACTTAAATGCCGGTGCAGATATAATCGAGACAAATACCTTTAATGCCCAGAGAATATCAATGGCCGATTATCATGTTGAAGAGTATTGCAGCATGATAAATTTAGAGGCAGCAAAGATTGCTCGTCAATGTGCTGATGAATTTACACAAAAAAATCCTTCAAAGCCTAGATTTGTTGCCGGATCGGTAGGCCCAACAAATAAGACTCTTTCTATGAGTCCGGATGTAAATAATCCTGCTTTTCGTTCTATAACCTTCGATGAGTTGGCTGATGCCTACAAAGAGCAGATGATAGCACTACTTGAAGGTGGTATTGATGTCTTTATTATTGAGACTATATTTGATACATTGAATGCTAAAGCAGCTCTTTTTGCTGCTAATCAAGCTATGGAGCATTGCAAGCGAGAGGTACCTATAATGGTATCTGTTACAGTATCGGATATTGCAGGCAGAACACTATCAGGCCAGTCTCTTGATGCTTTTATTGCTTCTCTTCAACATGCTAATATATTTTCCATTGGTCTAAATTGTTCTTTTGGAGCTAAACAATTGAAACCTTTCTTAGAAACTTTAGCTAATAAAGCTCCATATTATATCTCGGCTCATCCCAATGCCGGTTTACCAAACTCATTAGGACAGTATGATCAGACACCACATCAGATGGCTGTTGAAATTGCTGAGTATGTCGACGAGGGCCTTGTTAATATTATAGGGGGATGTTGTGGCACTACAGAAGAATATATTGCTTTGTATAATGATATAATAAAGAGTAGAAAGCCACACGTTAAAGCTCTTCAAAACGACAAATTAATGCTTTCCGGTCTTGAACTTTTTGAGAAAAGTGAAGAGATTAACTTTATAAATGTTGGCGAACGTTGTAATGTAGCCGGTTCACGAAAGTTTCTTCGTCTTATTAATGAGAAGAAATATGATGAAGCTTTACAAATAGCTAGAGCACAAGTAGAAGATGGAGCTTTAGTAATTGATGTCAATATGGATGATGGCCTTCTCGATACAAAAGAGGAGATGGTTACATTCTTAAATCTTATAATGTCGGAACCCGATATTGCTAAGGTCCCTATTATGATTGACTCTTCTAAGTGGGACGTTATTTCTGCCGGACTTAAGGTTCTTCAAGGTAAGTCTATTGTAAACTCAATTTCATTAAAAGAGGGAGAAGAGATTTTCATCGAACGTGCAAAATATATTAAACGCATGGGGGCTGCAGTTATTGTCATGGCCTTCGATGAAATTGGTCAGGCTGATACTTATCAGCGAAAGATTGAAGTTTGTGAAAGAGCATACCATATTCTTGTCGATAAAGTAGGGTTTAATCCGAATGATATAATTTTCGATCCAAATGTACTGGCTGTTGCTACAGGCATTGAGGAGCATAATAATTATGCTCTGGATTTTATAAATGCCACAGCTTGGATTAAAAGAAATTTACCTGGTGCTCACATTAGTGGGGGAGTAAGTAATCTCTCTTTCTCTTTCCGAGGCAATAACTATATTCGCGAGGCTATGCATGCAGTATTTCTTTATCATGCAATAGCTAATGGCATGGATATGGGTATTGTTAATCCTGCCTCTTCAGTTATTTACGATGATATACCTTCAGATATATTGGTGAGAATAGAAGATGTTATTCTTAATAGACGAGAAGATGCATCTGAACGACTTATAGAGGTTGCTGAAGAGTTGAAGAATAAAGAGTTAGGTGATACAAGTGCTAAAAAGAGCCAAAAGGATACTTGGAGAGATGTTTCTGAGGTTGACGAGAGATTGAAATATGCGCTTATGAAAGGCATAATTGATTATCTGCAAGAAGATTTAGATGAGGCTTTAAATAAATATAGTAAACCTGTTGACATCATTGAAGGGCCACTTATGGGCGGTATGAACAAGGTGGGCGAACTTTTTGGTTCAGGCAAAATGTTCCTTCCTCAAGTAGTTAAGAGTGCTAGAACAATGAAAAAGGCTGTGGAGTATCTACAACCATATATTGAAAATAGTGGCAATGGTAGTGCAAAAAGTGCTGGTAAAGTGCTACTTGCTACAGTTAAAGGGGATGTACACGATATTGGAAAAAATATAGTTTCTGTTGTAATGGCATGTAATGGATATGAAATCATTGACTTGGGTGTTATGGTTCCTGCCGAAAAGATTGTTGAGGTTGCCATTAAAGAAAAAGTAGATATCATAGGACTAAGTGGCTTAATTACTCCATCACTTGAAGAGATGGTTCATGTAGCTCGTGAACTTGAAAATGCATCCCTTCATATTCCTGTGATGATAGGTGGGGCAACAACGTCACTGCTTCATACAGCGCTTAAGATAGCTCCTGTGTATAAAGCACCGGTTGTATACCTTAAAGATGCTTCGCAAAACTCTTTGGTCGCTTCAAAATTATTAAATCCATTACATAAAGATCTATTTATATCTGAATTGGAAAAACAATATGAAGAACTTCG
>JAEZKJ010000077.1 GCA_023415545.1 Bacteroidota bacterium | reverse complement strand
GTCCATATGCGTACACTTTGTTTATGGAGTGTGAGATGGGTAACTTTATTCAACCAACAGGATGGAATAATTGGGGAAATAAGGATAATGAGAAAACTGCACGTTATTACGAATATAAAAATTATGGTGAAGGTGCTTCATTGAAAAGTAGAGTTTCATGGAGCAAAGAGTTAAATGAAAGAGAAGCAGAGAAGATAATTGAAGATAATATATTCTTGCAAATGAGTAATTGGCACTTAAACTAGATTAAACTAATATTTCCACATAAAAAGTTAAAAATAACACATTGCTAAACTATATAAATGAAACATTTGTCAAACTAAACCTCTATTGTTTAGCCTAAATAATTAATACTAAAACACAATTTATGGATCAAAATGTATTACTAAGAAAAGTTACTTCTACTTTATTGTTGAGTATGCTTTCCCTTTTTGCTTTTGCTCAGGGACATAATGTCAGTGGTATCATAAAGGATAGCGCTGGTGAGCCAATGATTGGTGTAAATGTCACAGTAAAAGGAACAACCAACGGAACCATTTCGGATTTTGATGGTAAGTATTCAATCTCGAATGTACCAAATAATGCTACTTTGGTAGTATCGTATATCGGTTATTTGACTCAGAATATTAAATATACCGGTCAGAAAAGTATTGATGTGGTATTAAAAGAAGATAACAAAACATTAGATGAAGTTGTCGTTATTGGTTATGGAACAGTTAAAAGAAAAGATTTAACAGGCTCGGTAGCTTCTGTTACAGGTGATAAACTTGTTGCCAATCCTGTAGCTAATGTAGCTCAAGCTTTGCAAGGACAGTTACCAGGTGTTTCTGTAACATCACAAGATGGTCGACCAGGAGCAAAGATGTCTATTCGTGTTCGTGGTGGTGGCTCTATTACTCAATCAAATGATCCACTATTTATCGTTGATGGTGTTCAAGTTAGTGGTATTGATGATATACCTGCAGATAATATTGAAAGTATTGATGTCCTTAAAGATGCTGCTTCTACAGCTATTTATGGTGCAAGAGGTGCTAATGGTGTTATTCTTGTTACAACAAAAAGCGGTAAAGAGGGTACTGTTTCTGTAAAATATTCAGGATATATGCAGATTAAAGAAAATCCTGAACTTTTGGAAACAATGAATGCTTACGATCATGTATATAACACTTGGGCATATGCAACAGCTTATGGTGAAACTTATGGTGATGGTGTTGCAGAGTATTATGGATTAGGATCAAAATACGGAAATCATCTAAATGAATATAAAAATGTGGATGCACATAATTATATGAATGATTTGATGAGAACAGCTACATCTTGGAATCACGATTTATCATTAAGTGGTGGTAGCGACAAGACTAAATTCTATGCTTCTATAAATTATCTTGAAGACGAGGGTATTCGTATAAAATCAGATTACAAACGATGGAATGCTGACTTTAAAATCAACCAAAAGATTAATAGCAAGTTAACAGCCGATTTTAACTTACGTTATACTGAGACTGAACTTAATGGAGCAGGATTTGGTAATGCTACTTCATCATATAGATATAGACCAATTGATAATCCTCTTGGATCAGGTGTATTTGGTTTGATGGGTAATGGTAGTGGTAATGTGGAATTATTGCAAAGTCCATTAAATGTTATTGATAACAGTGCTTATGTCCGCAACTATTATATTGTGCGTGGTATTGGTTCGTTGACATGGAATGTATTTAAAGGTTTATCAGCGAAATCCGAGTTATCATTAAGTCGTAACTGGACTGATACTAAAACATGGAATCATGCATTGACGGAGAAAGATTATAGCAATGCAAAATTGAATAAATCGGAAGGTTATGGCGTTCGTTGGGCAACAACTTTAAATTATGAAGTTCAAGGATTAGGTGAGGATAATAGTCTATCTTTCCTTGTTGGTAATGAGTTACTATCTTCAAAATCTTCATCTACTGAAATATATGGTTATGCTTATCCAACCACGTTCACAATGGAGGATGCTTTTGGTATGATTAATAATACTAACTATGATAAAAATTATGGAAAGGATTATTTCAATTCAAATATAAATATACCAAAGAGAACAGAATCTTGGTTTGGTCGTGCTAATTATTCTTATAAAGGAAGATACCTTTTAACTGCAACTTTCCGTGCAGATGGATCTTCAAACTTCGCTCCTAACAATAGATGGGGATATTTTCCTGCAGCTGCAGCTGCTTGGCGCATCTCGGATGAAAAATTTTTGGAAGGTGCTAAAGAGTGGCTGGATAACTTAAAACTTCGTGTTTCATATGGTTCATCCGGTTCTGATAATATCTCATCTTCTTTGTGGAAAGAGACATGGACAACCAAACAGCAACTTATCGATGGAGAACAAGTTACAACTTATGTACCTGGTGAGATGAAACAAAATCCTGATTTGAAATGGGAAACAACAATATCTCGTAACTTGGGTATCGATTTTGGATTTTGGAACAATCGTTTACGTGGTAGTATTGATTTGTACTCAAATACAACTAAAAATATCTTGATGAAAGTTCCTACAGATGCATCATCGGGTTATAGTTATCAATTCCAAAATGTAGGTGAGACATCTAATAAAGGTTTAGAGCTTGCAGTTGGAGCTGATTTGGTTCGTTCAGAAAAATTCAATTTAAGTTTAAACATTGTCTATAACTACAACAAGAATAATGTTGAGAAACTTATGGAAGGTGTTATGGCTGATACTAATACAGGTTGGGGCTCAACTATGCGTAAACCGGCATTTGATTATATTATCCGTGAGGGACAACCAGTTGGAACAATACAAGGTTTTAATGTTATTGGATTCTATACTGTTGATGATTTTGATTATCAAAATGGGAAATATGTGTTGAAACCAGGTATCCCTGATAATAAAGTAGTTAACTATCCTAATGGTGTAAATTCACTTGCTCCTGAAGGTCAAATAGCAATTCCAGGTGCAGTAAAGTTCGATAATACTAATGGTGATGATGTTGTTGATGCTAGTGATGCTACTATAATAGGTGAGTGTATGCCTAAACATACAGGTGGATTCACATTAAGTGGAAATTGGAAATCAATAGATTTTTCTGCAGGATTTACTTATCAAATTGGTGGAAAAATATATAATGCAAACTCTATGCACTCAATGATGGGTAATAAAGATACATCATTTGGTGAAAACCGTTTGGCTTTCGTTGCCGATTCATATAAATACTATGATGTAAATGCTAGTGGTGATTTGCAATTGGTTTCTGACCCATCAAGTTTGACAGCATTAAATGCTAATACAAAATATGCAACCTTCTTCTGTGAATATGGTTTAACAACTTCTGATTTTATTGAAGACGCATCATATTTACGTCTTAATACTCTTACTATTGGATATACTTTACCTAAAGTATGGATGAACAAAGTTGGAATCAAAAATGCACGTCTCTATTTCACAGGAAATAATCTATTCTGCATAGATGGTTATTCAGGTATTGATCCAGATATTAATACAAGTAATGATGGTGTTAATGGTTTCCCAACCCCATGCTATGATTATCAATCTTATCCGAAGGCAAGAACTTATACTTTCGGCGTGAATTTAACCTTCTAATAAAGGAGACAATAAGTATGAAAAAAATATTATATTCTACATTGTGTTTGGTAACAATGTTATCAGCAACATCTTGTGATGATTATTTAGAAGTATCATCTCCATCGGTAGTAGATGCAGATTTTGTCTTTTCAAATGATATTACAACTCGTAAAGCCTTAACAGGTGGTTATTTTGATTGGAAAACAGTAGCTAATACTCATATATTTGGTGATGGTAACTTCTATGCTCTTGATGCTTGTGGTTCAGATATAGAACGCCATCCTGAAAATTATAATAATCAGTTAGCTCGTCACATTCCTGAATCTTTTTATGAGAATGGTACAGCGATGAGCAGTTATTATCCTGACACTTATTTGTCATATTTTAAAGATGACGATAGTAATGCTTATAACAAATTATTAGGTGTTGTTGGTAAAGCTAATGCTGTTATTACAGCAATGGAGTCTACTTCTAATGCTGAATCAATAATTAATGCTTCTGAACCTACTGCAATAAGTCAAATGTATGGAGAGGCTGTTGCCCTTAAAGCAACAGCTTATCGCGAACTGATAAAATATTATGGTGATGTACCATATATTGATAGATTTGGTGAGGTAGCTCATGGATTATCTTCTCGTGATTCTATTTATGATGTACTTATTGCTAAATTGGAAAAAGTTGAAAATTTAATGTTTCCAATAGGATCTATTCCAGGAGTTGAGGCTGCTAATAAGAGTTATTTCTCAAAAACTTATGTTCAAGGATTAATTGGACGTATGGCTCTTGAGGCTGGAGGTTATCAGACTCGTCGTGATGATATTAAAGCTGTTAGTGGAACAGGTAATGAGTTAACAATCGAAGTAAAAGGTCAGTCACATGATGGTGCTACTTATGGTAGAAGATCAGATTGGAAAACTTTGTATGAAAAGGCTAAAGGTGCTTATTCACGTCTTTTGTCAAACTCAGGTAATGCTATATTTCATTCTTCCGATCCACGTGGTGATAAAGATAGTAAGGGACGTAAGTTTGCTAATCCTTATCAATATTTTTTCCAACAGATGCACGATGCTGATTTAGCTTATGCTGATGAATCAATTTATGAATATCCTATGCAACAGGGTAATGATAGCGATTCTCGTTCTTATGCTCATGGTCGTCCTTGTACAGGTAGCAATAACCAGTTCCCTAATAAAGCATATGGTCAGGCACGTATAAATCCTGCATATTATTATGGTGGTTTTGATCCAAACGATATGCGTCGTGATGTTGCAGTGACTGTTACAGGAAGTAATGGTTCTAAAGGTGTAGAAGAGTTATTAATATTTACTCCGGGTGCACAGGCAAAAGGTGGTGGTCCTTCATTGAATAAATGGGACGAGAACCGTCAAAAGAATGTATGGATTCTTAAACAACGTCTTTCAGGAATAAACGGTCCATATATGCGTATGTCGGAAATTTATTTAAGTTATGCTGAGGTATGTGCTGTACTTGGTGATCAAGCAACAGCTACCCAATATCTTAAATCTATACGTGAACGCTCTTTCCCTGCCGGAAAAGCTAAAACAGATGAGTTTATTAATAAATGTGGAAGTTTGTTTGAAGCTATTATAGAAGAGAGAGGTTTTGAATTTGCAGGTGAGGGTGATCGTCGATTTACTCTTATTCGTACAGGACTTTTGGCTGATCGTATTAAGAAAATTAAAACGCTTACCAAACAAATGATGGATGGTCTTTCAGCTAATGGTTTCTATAAATTTGATAATGGTAATGTTTTATCTTCTTATGTTTATACTAAGAGTGTTGATGCTAAAACAAAATATGGTTATAGATTGACTGCTCAAGCTGCAGATGACTCTGATCCAATTTTATATCCGGGATGGAGAGGTCAAAATGACTCTTGGGAATCATATGGTTTAGATTATAAGACAGACAAACCTCTTACTAATTTAGCTATAAAGGGACTGTTTACAGCATTATCAAGTGATGAAGCTTCAGCTTTGGTTGCTGATGGTTATAAGAAAATTAATTGGGGTGTTGATTTATTGAAAAATAGAACTGAGTACGACGATAATTTATTTAAAGGATTCAGTGAAGGAAATTATGACAAAGCTCCAATCTATTTTATAGCACTTCCTCCTAATACAATTGGTGCAGGTTATACTAATGGTTATGGCTTTTAAAATTTAGCTTGTTGAATTTTTAAGGTTAAGGGTCTTAATAGCTGTTGTGGTTATTAAGACCCTTATACTATTATATTTATCAAATAGCTTTTAATCAATCACTATTATAAAAAAAACTTTGCAATAACTCATTTATAGTTATTGCAAAGTCATTTATAGTTTATGATAATACTAGAAATTATCTACAATTTTAAATTTAAAGATTGTGGTAGATTTAAATTCATCACCAGGATTTAATAAAGTAGATGGAAATTGAGGTTTATTAGGGCTATCAGCAAAATGCATTGTCTCAAAACATATTGAATTACGTTTTGGATATAAAATGTTTGATTTCCCTTTTATTTTACCATTATGTCCATTGGCTGTGTATATGTGTAATCCAGGCTCAGTAGTATAAACCTCCATAATACGTCCACTCCCTTTATCTATAATTTTAGAAACTACTCTCTTTATATCATTATCGTTTTTAAGTTTCCATGTATGATCATAACCTCCTGTTACTATTAGTTGCTCATCTTTATCATCTATTCTATCACCAATACATTGACCTTTATTAAAATCGAAAGGGCTATTTTTCACAGCAATCATTCTACCTGTCACACACTTTTTACTATCATATTCGGCAATACTATCTGAATCAATCCATAAAAATTGAGAATCAACACTTTCATAAAGTTTACCTGAAATATTAAAAAACGAATGATTAGTTGGGTTTAGTACGGTAGGTTTGTCGCTTTTGGCTGAATATTCAATAACTAGTTCATTCTCGGATGTTAAACGATAGGTTACATATATAGTTAAATTACCTGGAAACCCATTTTCACCATCAATTGAGAGATAGGATAGGGTGACCATGTCTTCTTTTAATTGGGTAATATCCCACATTTTTTTCGCAAAACCAGGTTCCCCTCCATGAGCACAGTGCCCATTAGCACCGGCTTGTAATTTATATTCTCTGTTATCTATAGTAAATTTAGAACCAAGTATTCTACCTGCGTATCTTCCTACTACAGCACCATAATTTTGTTTTATATCTTTATAATCAACAATATTATCAAATCCGCATACTATATCATCAAAATTACCTCTATTATCAGGAACCATCAATGATACTATCCTGGCCCCATAATTTGTGACAAATAGCTCTAATCTATTATTATTTGTAATTTTAATGAGCAGAGTTTGTTTAGTATCGATAATTAAGTTGAATTTTTTAATTTCTATAGGTGATGATAATGAAACGTATCTTTGAATTTCACATGATGTTACAGATAATAATAGAACAAGTGAAAGAGTTGAATTGACAAGTTTCATATATCTATAATATAATGTGCTGATAATTTGAGTATTTAGCTACCATTATTTTTTAAGAAAGTCCTGTCGCATCGGGCTGAATGTGTCTATCAGAATACCCGGTTCAATACAAACGCATCCATGAATAAGGTCCGGTGTTTTGAAAAGACAGTCACCTTCTTTAACTATTTTTGTCTCGCCATTTATAGTGAATTCAAATTTTCCACTGGCAACATAAGTACATTGACTTTGGTAATGACTATGCATTGTACCTACAGCACCTTTTTCGAATTTTACTTTCACCATCATTAATTGACCATCGTATCCTAATATTTGTCTTGTAATACCTTCTCCGGCATTTTCCCAAGGTGTTTCATCTCCATAAATAAAAGATTTACTTCCTGTTCTTTTCATTTCTTTATCACTTTTAGAGTTTGTAATTACAGTTTGTGCTTCGATATTTGAATAAGCAATTAAAGATAAGACACAAATAGCAATAATAGATTTAATACAATTCATAATATTATTTTTTTCATATTGTTTAGCTCAAATATACCTCTTATCAATATAAAAAAGACAATCAATTTTAATATAATAGTGATAATGTCAATTATTACCATATTTAGAACAAAAAATGTAATTAATAAGGCTTTTAATTGAGAGTAATGCGATATAATAACATTTACTTTGTATCTAATCATATTATATATAATACACAATGAAACATACATTTTGCCCATATATTTTAGCTAACAAAGCATTGTCAATTTTTAATAAATCAACTCGCTATATAAAAATTTTCATCTTGATATTTTTTATGTCTAGTTCAATATTTAATTTAAGTGGACAGAATAATAAAAATTCTCAAATATTAAATACTATGAAAAGTGCATCGAGGTATATGATGGATGTAGTAAGTTATAAAGGAGGTTTCGTATGGAATTATCTGCCTGATTTTTCTAGAACTTGGGGTGAAATGGAAGCTAAACGTACTATGGTATGGATTCAGCCTCCCGGTACACCTGCTGTAGGACATTTAATGATAGATGCATATCATGCCACTAATGATGAATATTACTATGAATGTGCAAAAAGAATAGCAAATACTCTTATATGGGGGCAGTTACCTTGTGGAGGGTGGAATTATATGTTTGATTTTGACGGAGAACAATCTATGAAAGATTGGTATTCAAAAATTGGGAAAAATGGATGGCGACTTGAAGAGTTCCAACACTATTATGGAAATGCAACATTTGATGATGCTGGTACTATTCAAGCAGCTAAATTTTTATTAAGACTATACCTTGAAAAGTATGATCCTACTTATCGTGAATCTTTAGATAAAGTCATTGATTTAGTTTTGAAGAGCCAATATTCTATTGGAGGATGGCCTCAAAGATATCCTCTTATGAACAATCATCCTTTTTTAGGTAAATCTGACTATACATCTTTTATTACCCTTAATGATGGGGTTATATCTGAAAATATTGACTTTTTATTACAGTGTTACTCTGCTTTAGGTTTGTCTAATCTTAAAGAACCTATAATGAGAGCGATGAATTTAATGCTATTATTACAACAAGGTCAACCTTACGCAGGATGGTCTGACCAATATAATGTTGATGATTTGAATCCTGCACATGGCCGTTCATACGAGCCACGAAGTATAAATACCGGTACTACAGCTAGAATGATTGGAGTAATGATTGATTTATTTAAACTTACAGGTGAAACAAAGTTTTTATCAGGTATTCCTTCAGCGATAAACTTTATCGAATCACAAAAACTTTCCGAGCCTGACCTTTCTAAATGGGGACACAGCTTGAAAGATAAAAACATTATTCTTGTTCCACGATTTGTTGATCCTGAAAGTGGTAAACCATTGTATGTACATCGTAAAGGTAGTAATGTGAAAAATGGATTTTATTATACTGATCAAAATATAGAGAATACTATTGCACACTATAGCTCTGCTATTTTTATAAATGTAGAAACATTAAAAAAAGCATATCAAAATGCCTTATCCATTCCACAAGAAGAGATTGTAAAAAATACATTTTTTAAAAATAATAAGTCGGTAGAAGTTGACAGATATTATTTTAAACCTTACACAAAAGCTCAAGCAGAGTCTGTAGAAAAGATTATTAAAGAATTTCATAAAGAGGGATATTGGTTATCACAACTGAAACAGATTTCTAACCCATACAAAGAGAATAGTGATAACGTCGATATAAAGAGTGATGAAACTAAATATGCTACTACTATGGTTGGTGATGAATTCGATACATCTCCCTACAGTAGTGAAAAACCTGTTATGGGAATATCTACAGCAACATTTATCAATAATATGACTACACTTATCTACTCTATAAAATAATAGAATATTATGAAGCTTAAAGCTATTTTTTACTTTGTTAGTTTGATATTAAGTTCTAACTTGTATTCACAATCGGATAGTATTAAACGTTATGAGTTACAAAATGATATGCCTATTTTTTATCAACAGATGAAAAACCGATTAACTTATCCTTTTTCTTTTAATAATTCAGATTATTCTTTTAGTAAATGGAAAAAGAGAGCTAGAAACATTCTTTTTGATTGTATCAAACCAGCACTTTTAAAATCATCATCATATGATATGATGGTTTTAGAATCAGAGAATAGAAATGGTTATAAAGTTGAGAAAATAGAGTTCAATTTATCACAATATAGTAGGGTACCAGCTTATTTGCTTGTTCCTAATGGTGAAGGACCTTTCCCAGCTGTTTTACTTTTACACGATCATGGAGCAAAGTTCATAATTGGTAAAGAGAAAATGGTTCGACCTTTTCATGTAGATAGTATTATTCTTTCAGAGGCTGACGCTTGGGCAGATAAATGTTATGATGGTCAATATGTAGGCGATTATTTAGCATCTAATGGATATGTAGTTTTAGTGTTAGATGCACTATTCTGGGGTGAAAGAGGAAGAAAAGAGGGTGTAAGATATGATTCTCAACAAGCTTTAGCAGCAAATATGTTACAAATGGGGATGTCATGGGGCAGTTTCATTGTGTGGGACGATATTAACAGTGCTGAATTCCTTTCTTCGTTACCTATAGTAAACAAGAGCAAGATTGGAACTATGGGTTTTTCTATGGGAGCACATAGGGCTTGGATGCTTTCGGCTGCTACTGATATTGTTAAAGCCTCTGCAGCTGTATGTTGGATGAACACTACCGATAGTTTAATGACACTTTCAAATAATCAGAATAAAGGTGGTTCGGCATATTCAATGATAATACCTAATATTCGCAATTTTATGGATTACCCTCATGTTGCTTCAATAGCTGCACCAAAACCTGCACTCTTTATCAATGGGAAAAGAGATAAGCTATTTCCTGTTCAAGGTAGTATAGATGCTTTTAATGAGATGCATAAGGTTTGGAAAGCAAGTGGTAAAGAGGATAATTTAGTTACTATGATGAATGATATCCCACACTTCTGTAGTAAAGATGTTCAAAAAACAATCTTAAATTTCTTTGATAACAATTTAAAATAATGATTCTATGAATTATAAATCAATTATATCAATAATATTATTCTTTCTCCTTTTCTCGTTTTCATCATATGGTAAGATAACAATATTTACCATAGGTGACTCTACTATGGCAAATAAATCACTTGAAGCTGACAACCAAGAGAGAGGTTGGGGACAAATGCTTCCTGGATTTTTTAGTTGCGAAGTGGAAATTGAAAATCATGCAAAAAATGGTCGTAGTTCGAAAAGTTTCATTGACGAAGGTTTATGGGATATTGTTTTAAAAAAGATAAAACCAGGAGATTATGTTTTTATTCAATTTGGTCATAATGATGAAAAACAGAATATTGATAGACACACAGATCCAGGCACAACTTTTGATGCTAACCTTGAGAAATTTGCAAAAGAGACAATTGAAAAAGGTGGATTCCCGGTTTTATTTAATTCAATAGTAAGACGAAATTTTGCCATAGGCGACAGTATAACAAAGAGTGATAATTATAAAGAGAAGGATAATATTATAAATAACCAAATTGAAGGTGAAAAACTTATTGATACTCACGGAAAATATCTTATTTCTCCACGTGACGTAGCTAGAAAGATGGATATACCATTTATCGATCTTAATAGCTCAACACATAATTTAGTTCAAGGTATGGGGGCAGAAAAGTCTAAAAAAATTTATATGTGGATAGAGGAAAACAGATATGCTTTTGCACCTAAGGGGAAAAAGGATAATACACATTTAAATGTGTATGGAGCACGTAAAGTAGCATCGTTGGCTATTGATGAGATAACAAAGAAAATACCGGAATTAGCGAAATATGTTAAACATTACGATTTTGTTGTATCAAAAGATGGATGTGGTGATTTCTACACAATTCAAGATGCAATAAATGCTGTTCCGGATTTCCGTAAGAGTAACAGGACAACTATATTAGTAAAAAAAAGTGTGTATGATGAAAAGGTTGTAATACCAGCATCTAAATTAGGCGTTTCTTTAATAGGTGAAGAGGGGACAGTTATTACTCACAACGATTACGCTTCCAAAAATAATATATTTGGTGAGGAGATGTCTACATCCGGATCATCGACTTGTTATATTTATCCACCTGATTTCTATGCAGAGAATATAACTTTTGAAAATTCAGCCGGTAGAGTAGGCCAGGCTGTAGCTTGTTTCGTTGACGGAGATAGGGCATACTTCAAAAATTGCCGTTTTTTAGGAAATCAAGATACATTATATACATATGGTAAAGATAGTCGTCAATATTATGAAAATTGTTACATAGAGGGTACTGTTGATTTTATCTTTGGATGGTCTACAGCTCTTTTTATGAATTGCATAATAAAGAGTATTGGGAATGGTTATATTACTGCTCCTGCTACTGATAAGGGTAAATTATACGGATATGTTTTTATAAATTGCAGTATGATAGGCGGTAGAGATGTTGAAAACGTTTTCTTATCCCGTCCTTGGCGACCATATGCTAAAGCTGTTTTTATCAATTGTAATATGGACAAACATATATCTCCTTTAGGATGGAATAATTGGGATAAAAAGGATGCCGAAAAGAATGTTTTTTATGCTGAATATCATAGCTACGGAGAGGGTGCTAGTATGGATAAGAGAGCAAAATTTGGGAAAAAACTTAATAAAATAGATAATTATAGTCCGGAAAAGATACTTGCAGGTAACGATGGGTGGAATCCATATAAAAACGGTAACTCTTTAATTAAAGATATTAAAAGATAATATCTAACTTAGGACTCTTTTTAATATTCTAATATTCAATGAAAAACGTTTTCTTAATTATGTCAATGATTTTTATCTCATTTAAATCATTGGCTCAGCCTAATAATATATTTACACACTACTCTTCCGAGCAGGGATTATCCCAAAATTCTATAATGAGTATTGCTCAGGACAATGATGGGTTTATGTGGTTCTCTACATGGGATGGTATTAATAAATTCGATGGATATGATTTTAAGGTTTACAAAGCAAGACAAGGTAATAAAATTGGACTTTCTAATAATAGAGTGGATTTATTGAAGGTTGATAAATATAATTATGTTTGGGCTTTAACATATGATAAAAGAGTTTATAGGCTAGATAAAAAGAATGAGTATTTTGAACCTGTAACCTGTGGTACAGAAGATGGTCAGATGGATTGCTTGGATATTAAAACTCTTTCTAACGGCACTGTTTGGATTATAGCTGAAGGTAATGGAGCAATTCGTGTTAAAACTAATCCTATCGATTTTACTATTAAATGGAATGATTATGCTGTCAATCAAACTGATGGATATAAAGCTAAAGTAAAAGATGTTATTGAAGATTACAACAATAACGAGTGGTTGGTAACAAATAATGGATTGGTTCGTATAAGTAATGATGAGAGTAAAAATCCAATATTTTATTTTGTTGATCGACATAATGATAGTAAAGAGAATAGACAACCATTTTTTTCAAGCTGTGTTACTAGAGGATATATATATTTTGGCTCTAATAATGGTAGAGTTTGGAAATATTCTACATCCAAAGATGAATTTACTCTTATAAATTTATCTTTAAAAGATGATGTCGTTGCAATTAATAAATTGAGTAATGGAAATATAATATTTACTACTTCTTCATCCGGTTTTATAATTCATAATATCAAAACAGGAAAAGATGAGCTTTATAATATCTCTACATTAAAAAATATCACGTCTGCATTAATAAATTCTGTTTATGTAGACAAATTTGATGAAATATGGTTTGAAACACTCGAAAAAGGAAGTGTTGCTCATTTCAATCCTAATTTAAAAAAGTATAATATTGAATATATGAGTGTTGATGCCATGGGTGCTGAAAAATCGTATCCATCGTTTCATATTTGTGAGGATGTAAATGGTAATCTTTGGGTTCATCCTAATGGTGGAGGATTAGGATGGTATGATAGAGAAAACTCTATTTTACGTCCATTCTTTAATGATCCTAAATCAAAAGATTGGAAATTTTCAAACAAAGTTCACTCTATGTTTTCGGATAAGCAGGGCAATTTATGGATCTGTACGCATTCTAAAGGATTGGAAAAAATTTCTTTCTATGGTTCACATTTTAAATTATTTAATCAATCTAATAATAATCAGGATCTTACTGAAAATACAGTTAGAGCACTCTTTCAAGATAAATATGGGAGAGTTTGGGTTGCAAAAAGAAATAGTAAAATTGAGTTATATAGTACAACAAATGAATATTTAGGTTTTTTAAATTCTAGTGGAACAATTTCAAAAACAGGGGAAATGATTGATGGTGTGGCTTACCATATTATGCAGGATAAAAATGATAATATATGGATTGGCACCAAGGGTAGAGGTATTATTTTATTGGAACCTAAAGATAAAAATCATTATAAAATTACAAGATTCGAATATAATCGTGATGACATTTTTAGTATTAGCAGTAACAGTGTATACTATATTCATCAAGATAGACATGGTAGAATTTGGATTGCAACTTTCGGCGAAGGAATAAATTATATCGATAAAGATAAGAGTGGAAAATACGTTTTCATTAATAGTAGAAATAATTTAAAGGGCTATCCAATAGATAATTGTTACAGGGTTAGACATATTACTTCCGACACTAAAGGGAATTTATGGGTATCTACGAATGATGGATTAATAAGATTCAAAGATGATTTTAAATCTCCTCAACATATAAAATATTACATATATTCAAATATTCCGGGAAGTAAGGATTGCTTCATAAACAGTAATGTTTATAAAACTATAGTTTCAAAAAAAGGGGAGCTTTACTTTGCTACTTTTGGTGGTGGTTTGAATAAACTTACTTCAATAGACAACATGGGGTTAGCCCATTTCAAATCATATACTATTAATGATGGTCTTTTATCGGATATATTACTATCTATAGAAGAAGATGATAGTGGGAATTTCTGGATAAGTACCGAAAGCGGTTTATCAAAATTTTATCCTGATAAAAATATATTTGAAAATTATAATGAAAGAGACTTTGGTACCAAGGTACGTTTTGAAGAGGGAACTTCTGTCAGATTATCGAATAATGAACTACTGTTTGGAACTTCAAAAGGTATATTGAAGTTTAATCCACAAATGACAAATAAAAGTGATTTTGTTCCTCCATTGGCTTTAATTGATTTAAAAGTTTGTAACAAACTTATTGTACCTGGTGATGGCAACAAAATCCTTGATAATAATATTAATTCAGCTAATAAAATAACTCTCTTGCCTGAGCATAATGTCTTCTCTATAACTTTTGCTGCTCTGGATATGACTTCAACAAACAATATAAAATACGCATATACTCTTAAGGGATTCGATAATGATTGGAATTATGTTGGAAATCAAAGAAGTGCAACATATACAAATCTGTCTCCTGGTAAATATACATTACATGTAAAATCAACTAATGGAGATGGTGTTTGGGTAAATAATGACAGATATATTGATATAGTAATATTACCATCTTTCTGGGAAACACCTATAGCTATAGTTCTTTATGTTATATTGTTTATCATTATATTCTTAATCTGTGTATATATATTATTTACTATTTATAGATTAAAACATGAAGTAACTGTTGAACAAAAGATAACAGATATTAAATTACGCTTTTTTACAAATATATCTCATGAGTTACGTACTCCATTGACTCTTATCACCGGCCCTTTGGAGTTGGTTATGAAAAATCAATCATTACCCAATGATGTACGTGAACAGTTGCAACTTGTTGAGAAGAATAGTGATAGGATGCTTAGATTAGTTAATCAAATTCTTGATTTTCGCAAAATACAAAAGAATAAGATGAAACTACAGGTTGAATATATTGATGTAGTACCTTTTGTTAAACATATAATGGAAAATTTTGACTCTCTGGCAAAGGAACATAATATAGATTTTATTTTCCAAAGTGAGAAAGATGAGTTGAAATTATGGTTTGATACTGATAAATTGGAAAAAATAGTTTTCAATCTGCTCTCAAATGCTTTTAAATATACTCCAAAGGGTAAAATGATTACTCTTTTTGTACATGAAAACGAAAGTAATATTGCCGTAGGGGTTCAAGATCAAGGGATAGGTATTTCTGAGAATAAAAAAAGTTCTCTTTTTGTTAGATTTGAGACTTTACTCGATAATAACTTATTTAACCTTCCAAGTACCGGTATAGGATTATCATTAGTAAAGGAGTTATCGGACATTCATAAAGCTGAAATAAAAGTAGAAAGTGTTGTTGGAACAGGTAGTTGTTTTACTATCGTATTATCAAAGGATAAAAATATATATGAAAATTATGCTGAATTTATTCT
>JAEZKJ010000034.1 GCA_023415545.1 Bacteroidota bacterium | reverse complement strand
TGTCTATCTTGTCGTCCGCAGCCTTTGCAACTTAAGCAGCCACTTCCGTTCTTTAATTTAAAGTCATTATTCATAATATCAATATATTATTTTTGTATAAGAAGCACTATCATCTTTAATGAGAAATCAAAAAAGACCATTTTAGAATTTACATTCTGTTCAATGTGCGATTGTGCTTCGCTTAATTCATTCATTATGCCAAATATATTCTTTTCATTTATAAAAGGAGAAAATTTTAAAGAGAATTGTTTTTCATTGCTATTCATGTAATTCAATTCATCTTTATGAAAGTTATAAATAAAATTCTCTCTAATCATATTTTGGCAGTAATTAAGGAAGTTTTTCTGTCGCTCCCTTCCCATGCCGGCAAGCGTTTCGCTCCACTGTTTCATCTCGCGAATTTTTCTTGCATAGCATAGTCTCATCAGATTAACGAATAGGTCGAAAAACTCTTTTTGTTCTTCATTGGTGTTAATCAGATCGATAGCTTTAAGAACACTACCTTGTGATGCATGAGCAATCTCCATAGCCATCTGTTGGGATATACCGAACTTGTCGACTACCATATTCAATATATCCTCTTCACCGACAGCCGGAATATTAATTCTTTGGCATCTACTCAATATAGTTGTTAAAAGAGCATCAGGTTGTTCACTAACTAGTAAAAACAGAGTCTTAGCCGGTGGCTCTTCAAGTATTTTGAGCAGTTTATTACTGCACTCTTCATTCATCTTCTCAGGCAACCAAACTATTACGCTTTTATAACCTCCTTGGCTCGATTTAAAGCTAAGTTTTTTAAGAATCTCTTCACTCTCGGTTGCGTATATAATAGATTGCTGATTCTCTACACCAATCTCTCTGTTCCAGCTATTTAAATTGAAATATGGGTTATTAAGAACAAATTCTCTCCAATTGTTTATATAGTCATCACATATAGCTCGGTTATTTCCTTTCTTCTTCACTATAGGGAATACAAAGTGAAGATCCGGGTGAACTAGTTTATTGAATTTAATACAATTTGGACATATACCACAAGCATCTTCATCATTAGGATTATTGCAGTTAATATATCTGGCATAAGCTATAGCAATAGCAAGTTTGCCCACTCCCTCAGCACCACAAAATAGTTGTGCATGTGGAATGCGACCCTCTTTAGCCTCACTAATAAGCCTTTTCTTAGCCTTTTCTTGTCCTATTATATCTTTAAAAAACATCTATCAATAAATATTCTTAGCTATTTGTTTTACACTATCTACTGCTCCAACAGTATAGAAATGTATACTTGGAACTCCACTCTTAATAAGTTCTTTGCATTGATTTACTGACCACTCAATTCCTAAAGCAGTAGCATCATCATCATTTTTGCATTTTAATGCTTCCAAAGCTAGTTCTTGTGGTAAATCAATTTTGAATGTCTTTGGAATCATACTTAGTTGATTGAGTTTACGGAA
Organism: Bacteroidota bacterium; assembly: GCA_023415545.1. GTDB lineage: Bacteria > Bacteroidota > Bacteroidia > Bacteroidales > Bacteroidaceae > Phocaeicola. The sequence goes on along the minus strand of JAEZKJ010000034.1, from coordinate 7,558 downwards.
AGGTTTAATTCCAGGAATAATGGGGACATTAATTCCTTCTTTTCTAACCCTTTCAACAAAGTCGAAGAATTTTTTATTATCGAAGAACATCTGTGTTACTGCATATTCAGCACCAGCTTCAACTTTTTTCTTCAACCAATATATATCTTGTTCCATATTTGGTGACTCCTCATGCTTTTCAGGATAGCATGCTACACCATAACTAAAAGGAGTACCATGATATTTAATTGGAGATCCATCAACGAATATTCCTTTGTTAAAATCATTAATTTGATATTCAAGTTCTAATGCATGGCTATGTCCATCAGGTTCAGGTATAAATGAAGATTCATCTTTAGCTTTATCACCTCTAAGAACAAGCAAATCGGTTATTCCAAGAAACTGAAGATCAAGAAGTAGGTATTCAGTCTCTTTTCTGTCATAGCCACTACACAATATGTGTGGAACAGTTGGAATATTATATCTATTATGAAGAGCTGCTGCTACAGCTACAGTGCCAGGACGTCTACGCTCACGAGAACGTTGAAACATACCATTCCCTAACTCTTTGTACACATACTCACTTCGATGAGTAGTAATGTTAATATATTTGGGATCAAACTCCAAAAGTGTTTCAACATTGTTGTACAATTTTTCTATTCCTGTACCCTTTAAAGGAGGTAACAACTCGAAAGAAAAAGCAGTTTTTTCTGAATTTTTTATTAAATCAACGATTCTCATTATGCTTGATTCTCAATTTCATATATAGATATACGTACAAAAATAAGAATTTTATTGCATTATTTTGGAAAGCATTCTCAATATTTTGTTAACTTTTGTCTACCTCGAATATAAAAAAGGAATATTTATAAGATACTTAGAATTGTATCTTTAAGCAGAGATAAAAAAGAGGGTAAGATAGTTCTGTAAAGATTATACTTAAAAAGCAGAATAGATGTGGTATTTCCTAAAGGAAAGGAGTTAAAGAGTTGGCAAACCATCCAACAAACTTTTTCCATAAAGTTCTTTTGCTATACATCTCTTTAGTAAGTAAAGTGCTCATTTTTTTATCATTATTGTATAAACCAATCAACTCTTGTGTAACATTTTTATCAAAAATTACAGCATTCACTTCATAGTCGTATCTAAGACTTCTACTGTTAAGATTTGTGCTACCAACAGTGCAGTATAGAGAATCAATCATCATAATTTTAGCATGATGGAAACCTCCGTTGAAAATATAGATATTAGCACCTTTTTTTCTCAACTTATTTACATTGTAAAAAGCAGCATCAGGTGTAAAGTATATATCCGATTTTCCCGGAATCATAATCTCAACATCCACACCACGTTTCAAAGCATCTTCTAAAGCTTGTTGTATAGAGTGAGTAGGAACAAAATATGGGTTAATAATTTGAACTTTCTTTTTAGCCGAATTTATGGCATTAACATAAAACTCTCTCATTATTTTTGGAGTTTTACCAGGCCATCTATCGAGTATAGCGATATTACATTTACCAATAGATTCAGTATCAATACTATCTAGGTATTCGTTGGTAAAGCTATCTTCTTTAGTAATTTTTCCCCACATCTTTATGAATATTTCCTGTAGATGTTTTACCGCTTCACCCTCAATTTTTATGTGCATATCTCTCCAATCACCAATTTTGGGAAGACCTTTAATGTAATAATCAGCAATGTTCATTCCACCGGTATATCCAATTTTGCTATCTATTATAGCAATTTTCCTATGGTCTCTTTTGAAAACATGATTAAGCCATGGAAATTTTATAGGGTCGAATTCAACAATATCAATTCCTCTTTCGCTAATAGATTTTATATGCCTTTTTTTAAGAGGTCTATTATTTGACATATTGCCAAAAGCATCGAATATAACTCTAACTTTTACTCCCTCTTTTACTTTGTGTGCAAGTAGATCGAATAGAGTATTGGCTATTGAATCATTTCTAAAATTAAAGTATTCAAGTTCAACCGAATGTTTTGCTCCTTTTATCTCTTCAAAAAGATCAAGAAATTTCTCTTGACCACTTTCAAGAAGCTTAACCTTATTAACAGCGGTAATAGGTATCCCTTGTTTTTTAAGGATATCTATCATAATTGAATCGCTGGTATAAGTATTTAATGAATCATTTTGTTGTGAAAATGCATTTGTGTTATGCAGAAATAAAATGATCAAGAAAAAAAGATAAAATTTGCTTTTATACATCTAATAAAGGTTTGATAGATGCAAATTTATCTAATATTTCAAACTTCTGCAAAGTATAGCTTTTAATTAATGTTTACTTATCTTTTTACCTACTTCTTCGAGCATTTTTTCTTCATCCTCTTCACTAAGCATCCCGGAATATGCGAATTCTTTAATCAACGATTTTTCTTTATGAAGTAAAATACGTTTAGCTTTTGCATTTATTGCCATTATATATGATAAAGGATAGCTTGAAGAAAAAGCTGTTATCTGCTCATTAGCAATTTTATTAATCATATTAATCTCTTCTTCTACAACAGAAAGAGAGTATATTCCTTCCTCATTAAAAGGAGGAGCCGATTTTAACTCTTGAACTAAATTGCTGGCATCCTTGAAAATATATACTATCCCATTGAGAAGATCGTATCTTTCGGATTTCATTTTTACATAATATTTTGTAAATCTTGAGCTAACAGCCACAAGATTTGGAAGAAGATGGTGGTTGTCACTGGCAGATGTGAATATATTAATTAAGTTTGTGAATGGAGCCTCCCCTTCGTAATCATCTAATTGCTCAATCATTGATGAAATTTTTTTGAATGTTGTAGCCGATACTACTCCATCTTGGTATAAAGCTACTATTTTAGTCAGATTACGAGCCATTATTTTTCTTCTTATTGTTGCCACCAACGAAGATAAAGTAATATCACTGTTAGAAGGACTTTCCCCAATATCAGGTAAATAAGTTTTGAGATTGCTCCAATCTGCAGAGTTAAGTGACTGATCTTTTCTCAGTGAATTGAAAAACTCATATATTTTGTCCTTATACATAGCTTTAATATTATACTCTAACAATAACTTGGCGGACGGCTTTTTAGTTAAATTCAATTTTTTTATGACCCAACTCATTGTTGTTGCATTTATAGTAAGTGTTAAAGTTACCACTCCACCTGTCAAGAAAAGAATTTGGTGACGTACAGCTTCTGGAATTGTTGGTGTGTAGAATACAAGAAGGGCAAGAGTAAGTCCTAATGCACCTCTAAGACCACCCCAAGTGAGAACTATTCCCTCTTTAGGAGTTATACCATACTGCTGTCTTTTCATAATAGGGTAGAACATGAAAACCATAATTCCCCTAATTATTGTTATGCCAATGTATACTAATAGAAGTATTCCAAAATTTGACCATACAAAATCGCTTTTCATTGCTATCATTACTCCAACGATGATAAAAATTAAAGTATTGGCAATGTAGGCAGCTAACTCCCAAAAATCTTTTATAAACTTATCGGCTTTGGGACGTAGAGTAGTAGGTCCGTAATAGGCTATTACAACTCCAAATGTTACAAGAGCTATAACTCCTGAAACTTCCAATATCATATTTGTGTAGTAAAAAAGGATATATGAAGCTATTATCAATATACTATTTTGCAATATCGGTTCACTCTTTAGCTTAGAACTTCCCCAAAGGCTTAAAATACCTATTATATATCCTGAAATTATTGAACCGATGACTGTAATTATAAAACTTACTATTGGCCCATGTTCTACAGCCGATGAGGTAAAAGTTGTAAAGAAGAGCATGAAAAATACGATACCTGTTCCATCATTCAGCATTGACTCTGCATCAACAAGAGTTGAGAAACGTTTATTCGTTTTAAGCTCGTTAAGTAGGGCTACTACTGCAACCGGGTCGGTAGCTGATATTAACGCTCCAAACATCAGTGCTGTAGTCCAATTCCATCCTATATCCCAATGTGGTATTGATATTTGAAGCCCTATTATCATGATGGCTGTAAGTATTAAGCATACTATTACACCTGGTACAGCCAATAAACTTGCATTTATAACTGATTTTCTGAATATGTGAATATCCATATTCAATGAAGCTTCAAAAATTAGTATGGGAAGAAAAATATATAATATTGCGTCAGGGCTCAGATTACCAACGTCTTTTAGTATATCGTCTAAAGAGACAGATATTGGTATAATATTATAACGAGCAATTATTCCCATTACAAATCCAAGAACAAAAAGTCCAACGGTGTAAGGAATGAAGGTTTTTCGCAGGATCATTTTCAGCAAAACTCCTACTAAAAGACTTACAATAATAAAAAGAAGTGCCAATATAATATTTTCACCCATAACATAATGTTTTATAAATATCAATAGAACAAAATATATAGGTAAAAAGATTAATTAAGTTTACTTAAATTCCCAATTATAAAGAAAAACAGCTGCCTAAATTGACAGCTGTTTTGTTAAGAGTTATTCTAAACGTTAAAAAGAAAAACTCTCTAGGTTCATTTTAACTACCAATCTAATGTAAAATGATATATCAAATTAAATGAATTCATTAACCGATTCTACTACCTGTCCGTCGAACAAGTTTATTGTACGATGAGCAAATGTAGCATCATGCTTATTGTGTGTTACCATTACTATTGTTGTACCTTCACGATTTAGTTCTGTAAGTAACTCCATAACCTCTTCACCATTCTTTGAGTCTAGATTACCTGTTGGCTCATCGGCCAATATCATCTTAGGATTTGATATTACAGCACGCGCTATAGCAACACGTTGTTGTTGTCCTCCCGATAACTGTTGTGGAAAATGCGAAGCTCGATGGCTAATATTCATTCTTTTTAAAATCTCTTTTACTCTCTCTTTTCTTTCACTAGCTTTCACATTCAGATAGGTTAGAGGTAACTCAACATTTTCAGCAACGTTTAACTCATCAATAAGGTTAAAGCTTTGAAAAACAAATCCTATTAATCCTTTTCTTATGCGAGTACGTTCATGCTCTTTTAATGAACCAACTTCATTGTTATCCAACCAATATTTTCCACTTGTTGGGTTGTCTAAAAGACCAAGTATATTCATAAGTGTAGATTTTCCACAACCCGATGGACCCATTATTGCAACAAACTCTCCATCTTTAACTTCGAGAGAAACACTGTTAAGAGCTACAGTTTCAACTTCTTCTGTTCTAAAGCTCTTGCATAAATTTTCAATTTTAATCATAATATTATTTTTTAGTTATTTTTCGATGAAATGGTAATTATTCGCCTTTTAAATAGTTTACAGGATTACTGTTTGCAACTTTATAACAGTTTATATTAACAGCCATCATTATTATCATTAATAGAATGAAACCGCATCCTATGAATACTATTGGATTTAATGAAACCTTCTCGCTGAATTGTTGCAACCACTCTCCTGAAACAAAAGCAGCTCCTAACCCTCCAATAATGAGTGAAGGCAGTGCAATTCGTAATATATCTTTCATGAATAATGAAAGTATATTTTTCACCTCTCCACCATTTACTTTTCTTATGGCAATCTCTTTTCTACGACGGTTTATCTCATCATTTGTGTACCCTATTAGTCCAATAATAGCAATTATTAAAGTCACTATTCCACCGGTAAGTACCGATGTCCTAAAGTTTTTAGAATCTCTATATAAATTGGTGATCTCGCTTCGATAACTTTTTATGGTTATCTCTTTATTGGGTAAAAGTTTTTCCAATCGTTCTGAAATATTGCTTATGCTTTCGTCGTCAAGCGAATGAAACTTCACTAATATATTTGGTAAAGTTGCGTTGGAATGGAATAAAATTGTTGGTCTTGTATCAGGGAAAGTGATACTGCCTATTCTCATATTTTCAAATACTCCACATATAGTATAACTGCTCTGCTTTTGACCTGTTATCTCTACTGTACGTCCAATAATATTATCATTCCATCCTGCAACGCTCTTCATCTTTTCTACAAACTTCCTATCGACCATAACTTCATTAAGAGTACTATCAGCATTTGTAGTAAAATCGGAACCTTGTATTATTGGAATCTCCATTGTTTTCAAATATCCTGCTCCACAATATCCCAAATCGCATATATTGAACAGTTGCTCTTCTTGTCCTGGAAGAAATATATTATTACCATATTGATATTGATTAGTGAGAAGCGCTCTTGCCGATGTAACCTCTTTTACTGATCCAATTTTCCCTAGTTCATGAAGTGCATTATTACGTTCACTTTCCGTTGCTCCATCAATTGAAACTATGGCAATGTTTTCATAATTATATCCGGGATTATCATTTACCATATAATTATACTGTCGTCCAATAAGGACCAAAAGACTTAACAAAAATCCTGCAGCTGTGAACTGAATTGCTAGGAGTATCAACTTCCAACGTCGTTTATTCTCTTTGTACCCTCTAAAAGCAGTAGCTACAGGGATTTTACTATAAAGCCATCCGGGTATAACTCCTGTAACAAAAAGCATAATCAGACATACTGCAACAATTATCAATATACCTTTATTAAACAGCAGTGAGTCAATCGAAGTATTTAATATGTTTTGAATAGTTCCATTGAATATAAATATTATTATCCCTGCAATAATTATTGATATTAGCATGTGAACTAGACTTTCAGTGAATATCATTCCATGAATATTATTATTCTCTGCTCCAAAGCATTTATGAATAGCCATTTCACGTGATCTTGTAATCATTTGACCAATGATTATGAGTAGATAATTCATTGATACACTGAATAGTAGAATGAAAGCTAATAGCGATAGTATCCATGTTGTTCTCTGCACGCTCTCATTTTTAGTATACACATCCGAGAGTTGCATTAATTTAAAATCTAACTCAAGTCCTGCTTTTTTTATCTCTTCGACAGGTAAGTTTTCTTGAATCATTTTATCGATTGAGCCCTCTAAACTTTCAGGAGTAGTGCCATCAGCTAGTTTTACAATCGATGTATATATGTCGTTTCCCACTAGTTCATCTTTTCCATCCATCATATAGTCAGCTATAGAGTTTATAGATATAAGAATACCTAAATTTCTAAACTGAGAATTTTCAGGAAAATCTTCGTATACTGAACCAATATACACCTTTTTGTTACCAGCAGTAGTCAGCAAAATCTGTTGGCCAATAACATCACCTCCCATAGTTTCTGCCAAGCTTTGTGGTATAGCGCAATAATTTTTTCGGCTTAAACTCGCTTTAAAATCTCCTGCTATTATTCTACGTTCAATAACATCGAATATTGATGAGTCGGCTAAAGCAATAGAATTAGTAGAAAATCTCTTTTTATCTTCACTCTCGATAACAGATTTATAGTTAGCTATGTAAGTAAATCTAGTTGCACCCAACACTTGAGGTGCATATTTTTTTATGCTTTGAGCTATACCACCTGGAGTAGTTGGGTAATTATTATTCTCATTAGGCTTATTTACAATTTCTCTAATTTGATATAATTGATCTGAATTCTCATAAAATGTATCATAACTCTGTTCAAAATATATCTTAGCAATCAAGATAGAACCAACAGACACCCCCACTCCTAAACACAATA
>JAEZKJ010000021.1 GCA_023415545.1 Bacteroidota bacterium | reverse complement strand
GGATAGTAAGAACCTAAAGCAGATAAAAAGAAAAGTACAGCTGCTATTCTTAATGAATCACGTCTACCAAAACGCGTTGCAAATACACCAGATATTGCAGCACCAATAACACAACCTATAAGAGCACTCGAAGCAGTTACTCCATGCCAAAAAGAGTTTAAACCAAGATGTTTTTGAAGAGCTTGTTCTGCTCCTGAAATTACTGCCGTGTCATAACCAAAAAGTAATCCTCCCAAGATAGCCACAAAAACTACTCCCAGAAGGAAAAGATTGTTTTTTCTGTTTTCCATAAATGTATATAATTATAGTATTTGTACAAATTACAATAAGATAACATTGCGAATGTAGTTATTAATAATTTATAACAATCTATAATTTTACATTTTAATATTTTTTTAATATTCGTACTTATCAGGTTCCCTTTTAAACTTAATTGTGTTAACCATATTTATAACCCCATACACTAAACTACTTATTCCCAAAACAATAAATGGGATTGTTGCAGCTGCAAATGGATTAATTAAAACAACTATTCCCGCTAGTATAATCAATATAGGTGTTATATAGAAATACACGGGCACCATACTCCATCTGCTAGCAGCATTTAGATTTACAAACATGTTTATACCGGCAAAAACAACAAGAATACCGAGTATATACATAAGTATATTTATAAAGAATGTAGGCATAATAAAAAGCCAAATACCAAGAAGTAGGCTACCTAACCCTAATAGTGGATAGTTGTACCCTATCATATTTCTATGTATATAATATCTTATTAATGCTATTATTCCAGAAATAGCGAATATCACTCCAATAGTCATAACAAGATATATTATTGCTGTTTCAGGCCAAATCACAAGTAAAATACCAACAATTATAGCTGATATGTTTTGAATAATCAGATAATCCTTATTTTTCATCTCTCAATTTTTTTCTAAAAACAGTTATTCTATTGCTTCAACTTGTTGTGATGGGTTCGCAATCTCTTCATTAACATCTTCATTAGATAAAATAGCCCAATAGAGCCACCAAAGAAGCAATAAAATTAATAAAATTGCTAAAACTCTTATTAAAACTTTATTAGTCATATATATATTATAATTAGTTTATTTATAAACATATACATCTAAATTATGTTCAATAATACAAATAAAGTAATAAAGAAGTTCGCTTGATAACATTATTGAGGAAAAAATAAAAAAGTGCTATTATATTTTGATTACTACATATAATAGTTACATTTGCAGAATAATAAACGAAAAAGTAAAAGATGAATTTGAATATGCAAAATCTATATTGGTGGCTCTTCTTACAACCCAAAAAGTCGTAAGCGGAAAAACCTGTATATATATTTGCTGAAATCATATAGCTATTATAAAAGGGCTGTCGTACTTACGACAGCCCTTTTTTTATTCTCTCGATTACAATCTTAATAAATATATAACTAAAATGAAAACTTTTCTTGTCGACAACAATGGATACTACGGTGAATTTGGAGGAGCTTACATTCCTGAAATACTTCATTCGTGTGTAGAACAATTAAAAGAGAATTATTTAAAAGTAATTGAAAGTGATAATTTTAAAAAAGAGTATACTCAATTACTATCCGACTATGTAGGACGTCCATCACCTCTCTATTTTTCAAAAAGATTAAGTGATAAATATGGCTGCAGGATTTATCTTAAAAGAGAAGATTTAAATCATACAGGTGCTCACAAGATAAACAATGCTATTGGACAAGTACTGCTAGCAAAAAGAATGGGAAAGAGCAAGATTATTGCTGAAACTGGTGCCGGACAACATGGTGTAGCTACAGCAACTGTATGTGCATTAATGAATCTTCCTTGTAAGGTTTTTATGGGTAAAACCGATGTTGAAAGACAACATGTCAATGTAGAAAGGATGCGTATGTTAGGTGCTGAAGTTATTCCTGTCACCTCAGGAAATATGACTCTGAAAGATGCTACCAATGAAGCAATTCGCCATTGGTGTTCACATCCTGAAGATACTTATTATGTAATTGGATCAACAGTAGGCCCTCATCCTTATCCCGACATGGTTGCACGCCTGCAATCGGTTATCAGCCAAGAGATAAAAAAACAACTTATCACGCAAGAAGGAAGGGATTACCCCGACTATTTGATGGCTTGTGTTGGTGGTGGAAGTAATGCTGCCGGTACTATTTACCATTATATCGACGACAATAGGGTGAATATCATTCTTGCTGAAGCTGGAGGAAAAGGTATTGAAACAGGACTATCGGCAGCAACCATTCAATTAGGGAAAATGGGGATAATACATGGAGCAAAAACATTGGTTATACAGGATGAAGATGGGCAGATTGAGGAACCATACTCTATCTCTGCCGGACTGGATTATCCGGGTATAGGTCCTATGCATGCAAATCTTGCAAAGAGGAATAGAGCCACTGTTTTAGCAATAAATGATGAGGAGGCATTGCATGCTGCATTTGAATTAACTCGCCTTGAGGGAATTATTCCGGCACTTGAATCGGCTCACGCATTAGGAGCACTACCTAAAATAAAGTTCAAGAAAGATGATGTTGTGGTGCTTACAATTTCCGGAAGAGGTGAAAAAGATATTGATACCTATTTAGCTTACAGAGATATGGATAATTAATAAATAAAGAGAAACATGAAAACATTTAATTATATAACTAGACACCAAACTATGCTTGGTGATCTTCATACACCGGTAACAACTTATTTAAAACTTCGTGATCTCTTTCCTCAAAGTTCTTTGATGGAGAGTTCCGATTATCATGGGGGTGAAAATAGCCGTTCATTCATAGGCTTAAAACCTATAGCGAGCATAGCAATAAATCATGGAATAGTTACGTGCAAATATCCTGATGGAACATCTACCGAGCGTATTATAAGTAAAAAATATAGTGTAGAAAAAGCTATGAATGAGTTCCTCACATCATTTTATGTTAATGGTGAGTACAATAATTATTGTGGACTATATGGCTTCACCTCTTTCGATGCCATAAAATATTTTGAAAATATTGATATAAAAGAGTACTCACAATTAAAAAACGATGCACCCGATATTCTCTATATATTATATAAATATATTATTGTTTTCAATGATTTCAAAAATGATATGGTTTTAATTGAGATGAATGAAGAGGGTGAAGATAGTAAGTTGGAATATATTGAAAAAGCAATAAATAATCGCAACTATACCACATACGATTTCCATGCCGTGGGTGAAACGATAAGCACTCTTTCAGATGATGAACATCGAAAAAATATAGCTAAAGGAATAGCTCATTGCCTTCGTGGCGATATCTTTCAAATTGTATTATCAAGACGTTTCATCCAATGTTATCAAGGCGATGACTTTAAACTTTATAGAGCACTGAGAAACATAAACCCATCCCCTTACCTATTCTATTTCGACTTTGGTGGATTTAGAATATTTGGCTCTTCACCTGAGACTCATTGCAAAATAGAAAATGGAAGAGCATATATTGATCCAATAGCTGGAACAACAAGAAGAGATGGTGACAAAAAGAGGGATAAAGAGCTTACAGAAGCTCTTCTTGCCGATCCAAAAGAAAATGCAGAACATGTAATGTTGGTTGACCTTGCAAGGAATGATCTAAGTCGCAACTGCAAAGATGTAACTGTAGATAAATTTAAAGAGACGCAGTACTACAGCCATGTCATCCACCTAGTAAGTAGAGTTAGTGGAGAGATGGAAAAAGATACAAATTCTATAAAAACATTTATAGATACATTTCCTGCCGGCACTCTGAGCGGTGCTCCAAAAGTAAAAGCGATGCAGCTTATTTCACAATATGAACCACATAGTAGAGGTGCATATGGAGGATGCATAGGTTTTATAGGTCTTAACGGAACGCTTAATCAAGCAATAACTATACGCACATTTGTAAGTCGTAACAATGAGTTATGGTTCCAAGCAGGAGGAGGAATTGTTGCTAAAAGTAATATTGAGAGTGAATTGCAAGAGGTTAACAATAAGCTTGGGGCACTTAAAAAAGCTATCGAGTTGGCAGAAACAATGTAAATAAAGAAGATATGAAAACTGTTATTATTGACAATTACGATTCGTTTACATACAATTTGAAACATATCGTAAAAGAGATGGGAGCTGAAGTTAAAGTGATACGAAATGATTGTTTCCAACTTAATGAGCTTGAAGAGTTTGATAAGATAATTCTATCACCGGGTCCAGGAATTCCATCAGAAGCAGGATTACTTCTTGATGTTATAAAAAGATATTCATCTACAAAACCAATTTTGGGTATATGTTTAGGCGAGCAGGCAATTGCAGAGGCATTCAATGGTACCCTAATTAATTTGGAAAATGTGTTTCATGGGATAAAAAGTGAAATAGATATAACGGGTGAAGATTATATTTTCAACTCTCTTCCAAAAGTTATGGAGGCTGGAAGATATCACTCATGGATTGTAAATAAATCATTATTACCTGATGAGTTAGAGATTACTGCTATAAGCAAAGAGGGTTATATTATGGGGCTGAAACATAGAATATATGATGTTCATGGAATACAGTTCCATCCTGAATCGATACTTACCCCTTTTGGAAAAGATATACTAAGGAATTTTATTTATCCATCATTTAATTGAGTTGATATAACACTAAACTAATTTTAGATAAACAATATGAAAGCTATACTATCAAGACTTTTCAACCATGAAGAGTTAAGCCAAAATGAGGCTGAAGATCTTCTTTTAAATATTACCGAAAACAGATACAACGAATCTCAAATAGCATCACTTCTCACTGTATTTCAAATGAGAGGCATTAAAGTGGATGAGCTATTAGGATTCCGTAATGCTCTTCTCTCAACAAGAATACCAATAGATTTTTCGGAATACAAACCTATCGACATTGTAGGAACAGGAGGCGATGGAAAGAATTCATTCAATATCTCAACATGTGCATGTTTCGTAGTAGCCGGTGCAGGATATAACGTTGCAAAACATGGGAATTATGGGGCAACCTCGATAAGTGGCGCAAGTAATGTGATGGAAGAACATGGGGTGAAGTTTACCAATAATCAGAATAAATTAAAAGAGTCTATGGATAAATGCAAAATGGTATACATGCATGCTCCACTATTTAATCCTGCAATGAAGAGTGTTGCTAATGTAAGGAAATCACTTCAAGTGAGAACAATATTTAATCTTCTTGGCCCACTTGTAAATCCATCTCTTCCCGATTATCAACTACTTGGAGTTGCCGACCTTGCTCAGATGCGACTATATACAAATCTGCTTCAAAGATTAGGAATTGGTTTTGCCGTTGTCAATAATTTGGATGGATACGATGAGATATCACTAACTGACGATTTCAAGGTTATGACAAATCGTTATGAATCGATTTATAAACCAACGGACCTTGGTTTCGAAGTTATATCACAAGAGGAACTATATGGTGGAGCAACTACAAAACAAGCCTCACAGGTTTTTGATAATGTACTTTTGAACTGTTCAAGTAAAGCACAAAAAGATGCTGTATTGATAAATGCATCATTTGCTATACAAGCTATCGAGCCTATGAAAGATATAGAAGAGTGTGTCAACATTGCTCGTTACTCGCTTGAGAGTGGACAAGCATACAAGACATTAAAAAAATTCATTGAAATAAATAGTTGATACATTATGAATGATATACTTCATGAAATAATAATCTCTAAAAAAGAAGAGATTGCCAAAAGAAAAGAGATATTCAACACTGAGCTTTTAGAGAATAATTGTAGTGAATTTCAAAGAGATACTATCAGTATGAGTAAATCTATAAAAGAGTCTCAATATGGAATAATATCCGAGTTCAAACGACGTTCGCCATCTAAAGGATGGATAAACGAGAAAGCCAACATATTACAAATAGCGCAAGGGTATCAAAATAGTGGAGCCTCAGCTATCTCAATACTTACCGATGAAAAGTATTTCGGAGGAAAGATAGAAGATATACATATGGTGCGTGAATCAATAAAAATTCCTATTCTTCGAAAAGAGTTTATTATAGATGAATATCAACTATTCCAGGCTAAACTTATTGGTGCTGATGCTATACTACTTATTGCTTCTGTTCTTGAAAAGAATAGATTATTTGAACTCACATCTTTAGCACATCAGCTTGGACTTGAGGTGCTTCTCGAGATACATTCGGAAAAAGAGTTAGACTATATTGATGATAGCATTGAGATGATTGGCGTGAACAATCGCAATCTTGGAACATTCAAAACTGATATTTCCAATTCTATTAATCTAATCGACAGGTTACCTAAAGATAAAGTTCTTATCTCGGAAAGTGGAATATCACAAGCTGATACTGTTAAACTACTTAAGAGTATTGGTTATAATGGGTTTTTAATTGGAGAGAGTTTTATGAAAGATAGCACCCCTGAAAAGTCTCTTAATAAATTAATATGTGAGTTATGTTAGTTAAAGTATGTGGTATGCGCAACAATGATAATATTTTAGCTGTAGAAAAGCTAGGAGTAGATATCATAGGATTTATCTTTTACCCACAGTCTCCAAGATATTTCTTTGGTGAGAATAGGAATAAAAGCGTTGATTTTATCAATAATGAGAAACGTATTAATGAGTTAAATACATATATAGCTGAAGGTTATTCTAAAAAAGTTCATGATAAAAATGATGATAATTGTTTTGGAATCGACATTCACAACCATAACTCTTTACTTCATCGGTATATGCCTAAATGGTGTAAACGAGCCGGTGTTTTTGTAAATATGAGTGTTGATGATATTTTAAATATTGCCAAAGCCTTACAACTAGACTATATTCAGCTACATGGCGATGAAAGTACATCTGTTTGTAAAGAGATAAAAGAGTCAGGTTTTAATGTTATAAAAACATTTCACATTGAAAAAGAGGATGATATTACAAATATTGATAAAGAGTATCATAGGTTTTGCGACATTTTTCTTTTCGATACCAAATGCTCTGTATATGGTGGTTCAGGTAGAGAATTTGATTGGAATCTATTGAATAAATACAAAGGTCCTACCCCATTTATTATTAGTGGAGGAGTTGGCTATGATAATATAAATGAGATAAAAAAGTTTCATCATCCTCATCTATTAGGAGTTGACTTAAATAGTAAGTTTGAATCATCGCCAGGAGTAAAAAACATTACATTATTGAAACAATACATTTCTGAACTAAAAAATTAACAAACAATGAATAGAATAAACGAATTATTTAATAGAAAAACGAGCAATGTTCTTTCTATATATTTCTGCGCAGGTTTTCCATATATTGACAATGTATCATCCACATTGATAGCACTTCAGCATAATGGTGTTGATATGGTTGAGATAGGCATACCATTTAGTGACCCGATGGCTGATGGTGTAGTAATACAAAATGCCTCATCTATAGCTCTTAAAAATGGTATGTCATTAAAAAAACTATTTTCACAACTTGAAAAAATACGAAACGAAGTAGATATTCCACTTATAATGATGGGGTATTTAAACCCAATTGTACAATATGGATTCAAAGAATTTTGTGAGAGTTGTTCAAAGGTTGGAATAGATGGGATTATAATTCCCGATTTACCTTTCCAAGAGTATATGGATGAATATAAAGATATAGCCGATAAATATAATATTAAAATTATTATGCTTATTACTCCGGAGACAAGCCAAGAGAGAATACGACTTATTGATGCCAATACAGATGGATTCATATATATGGTATCCTCGGCTTCAACAACCGGAGAACAACATAAATTTGATAGTTTGAAAGAGGACTATTTTAGAAGAATAGATGAGATGCATCTTAATAATCCACCTATGATTGGATTTGGGATATCCAACAAAGAGACGTTTAATATGGCTTGTAAATATGCTTCGGGAGCAATTATAGGGAGTAAATTTGTTTCACTTTTACAAAATTGTAATGGTGATGCCAACTTGGCTGCTAAAGAGCTAATAAATGCTATAAAAAATTGATCTTTCTTTTAATACACTTTATTTAGAAAGCTAATTTGAATATCTAGTGAATAAATAATAATCTTTCATTGCAAAAGTATATGAGAGCTAAAAAATCAACTATTAAAAAGTAAAATAATAGCTCTTAAATTGCAATGAATGGATTACATTACTATCTTTGTGTCACCATTCAAACTAACAGACCTATGATAATAAGTAAACAACCTTCCGTTTTGTTAATTTATACCGGTGGAACTATTGGAATGATAGAAAATTCAGAGACTGGAGCTCTGGAGGCTTTTAATTTCGATCATCTGCAGGATAATGTGCCCGAGTTGAAGAGGTTTAATTATAAAATAGCTTCTTATCAGTTCAATCCACCCATAGACTCTTCGGATATGGAACCTTCATTATGGGCTAAGTTAGTTAAGATTATAAGTTATAACTACGACAAATTCGATGGTTTTGTTATCCTGCATGGAACAGATACAATGGCTTATACTGCTTCTGCATTAAGTTTCATGCTTGAGAATTTATCCAAACCGGTAATCCTTACAGGTAGTCAGTTGCCTATAGGCATGCTTAGAACTGATGGAAAAGAGAATCTTATTACATCAATTGAGATAGCTGCAGCAAAAAATAGTGATGGTACAGCTGTTGTCCCTGAGGTATGTATCTTTTTTGAGAACCATCTTCTCAGAGGTAATCGTACAACAAAGATTAATGCCGAGAATTTCAATGCTTTTCGTTCATACAACTATCCTACTCTTGCTACAGCAGGAATACATTTGAAGTACGAACACAATCGGATTCGAAAAGTTGATCCTTCGCTAAAGCTAATTCCTCATTATCTGTTTGATACAAATGTAGTTGTGCTGACTCTTTTCCCAGGTATTCAGGAAAATATAATAAAAAACATATTTCATACTCCCGAGTTGAAGGCTGTAGTGCTAAAAACCTATGGTTCGGGAAATGCTCCACAAAAACCTTGGTTTGTAAAACTCCTTAAGGAGGCTACAGCAAAAGGTATTATTATTGTAAATATATCACAATGTACTACCGGTAGTGTGGAGATGGAGAGATATGAAACAGGTATTCACCTGCTCGATGCTGGTTTAATAAGTGGATATGACTCAACAGTTGAGTCAGTAATTACAAAACTTATGTTCCTTCTTGGCCACGGATATACTCCAAAAGAGATTCGACGAATTATGAATATTCCTGTTGCCGGTGAGTTCACACTACCAAATATGTAATACTATTGTAATATATATTTCATATTAAAGAAATAATAATGATTCATTTTTGCTTTAAAAATAAATGTTACTTATTTTGTATCATTAATAAATAAAGATATGAATGATTATAGAATTTTGGTAGTTGATGACGAAGAGGATCTCTGCGAAATCCTAAAGTTTAATCTTGAGAATGAAGGTTATTTAGTAGATACTGCAAACTCAGCTGAAGAGGCTCTTAAACTTGACATAAACAAATACAACCTATTGCTACTTGATGTTATGATGGGTGAAATGTCAGGGTTTAAAATGGCTAATATTCTCAAGAAGAACAAATCTACCCAAAAGATACCTATCATCTTTATAACTGCTAAAGATACCGAGAATGATAAAATCACTGGGTTCAATCTAGGTGCAGATGATTACATATCGAAACCTTTCTCCCTTCGTGAAGTTATGGCAAGAATAAAAGCACTTCTAAGAAGAGTTTCAAATGATACTGAAGAGCCAATAAATAATTTCCTAACATTTAGAAACTTAGTCATTAACTTGGACAAAAAGAGAGTATCTATTAATAATAAAGAGATACCTCTTACTAAAAAAGAATTCGAGATTCTATATTTACTTCTTAACAATGGAGGTCGCGTTTTCTCACGCGATGAAATACTTGCTAAAATATGGCAAGATGAAGTGTATGTATTGGATCGAACAGTTGATGTTAATATAACCCGACTTAGAAAAAAGATTGGTGACTATGGAAAGAATATTGTGACACGCCTTGGTTATGGTTACTGCTTTGATACTGATAACTGATTTATATTATTAAAATGACTATTGAGATATCACACAAATTCCTAACATTAAGCAAGAAACTTTTTTTATATATATTTTCTTTTTTTCTTGTCTTTGTAATTTGCTTTATTGTTCTGCAATATAAACGTGAGAAGAGCTATAAAAATGAACTTTTCAATACTCAATTACAGAATTATAATGATAGGATACATGATTTTATATTTGCCAACGATACTCTTGATATCTCTAAACTTCCGAATTTTATAAATAAATGTACTCAAAAAGATCTTCGTGTTACTTTAATAACAAAAGATGGAAATGTTGTATTCGACAACAGTAAGCTACAAGGAACACAATTCAACAATCATCTCTCACGAGAAGAGATTATTGATGCACTAAAATATGGTAAAGGATACTCAATAAACAGAAAATCCGAGAGCTTGGGTAAAAAATATTTTTATTCAGCTAAATTTTTCCCCGATAACAACTTTATCATACGTACGGCAATGCCTTACAATATGGATCTTGATGAACATCTGAAAGCGGATATCCATTATATATGGATTACCATAACAATCAGTATAATACTTATTTTCTTTTTCTACCGATTTACAAACAATCTTGGTATGTCTCTGGAACGTTTAAAGCAATTTGCCGTTAAAGCAGACAAAAATGAACCTATTGATATAAATATTCAGGATGCTTTCCCCAATAACGAACTTGGAGAGATATCTCGCCATATCATCAAAATATATAAACGACTTCGAAACACAAAAGAAGATCTATACATAGAAAGGGAGAAACTTATCACCCATCTACGCATTTCGCATGAAGGACTTGGAGTATTCACACCTAATCGTGAAGAGATTATTGTAAATAAACTTTTTACAAACTACATGAATATCATATCCGACAGCAATTTATCGACTACAAAAGAGTTTTTCTCCATACCCGAAATAAGGCCAATAGTTAAGTTTATAAATAAAAATCAGCAATTGCCTATTGCTAATGATGAGAGAAGATATTCAATGAATATTGAAAAAAATGGTCGTATATTTTCTATAGAGTGCATAATATTCCAAGACAATAGTTTCGAAATTAGCATTAACGATATCACAAAAGATGAGGAACAAGCTCGTATAAAAAAACAACTTACTCAAAATATAGCCCATGAACTTAAGACTCCCGTAAGCAGTATACAGGGATATCTTGAGACAATCATCAATAATCCAAACATACCTAAAGAGAAACTCGATGAATTTCTCAATCGTAGTTATGCTCAAAGCAACCGCCTTACTCACCTTCTAAGGGACATTTCGGTACTTACACGAATGGAGGAGGCTCCTGATATGAAAGAGAAAGATATAGTAAATATTAGTGAGTTAGTCGATAATATAAAAGCTGAACTGAACCTTGAACTTGAAAATAAGCATATAAAGGTTGAAGATGATTTGCCTAAGGATATTGTTATTAACGGTAATAGTTCACTTGTTTATTCTATTTTCCGAAACCTATTCGATAATGCCATCGCTTATGCTGGCATGGATATTACGATAACCATTAAAAATTTCAGAGAAGATAATAAACGTTACTATTTTAGCTTTGCAGATAATGGTGTTGGCGTTTCGGAGGAACACTTAAACCGAATATTTGAAAGATTTTATAGAGTTGACAAAGGTCGTTCCCGAAAATTAGGTGGCACAGGGTTAGGTCTTGCCATAGTTAAGAACGCTATCATTCATCATGGTGGTACAATTAATGCAAAAAATGCACCCGGTGGAGGGCTTGAATTTATCTTCACCCTATCAAAATAGGCTGTATTTATATTCAAACAGTTGAATATAAATTATAATTCTTTGTATAAATATCATTTAAAATCCCACTTCTTAAAAATCTTCTATAGGGCTGATAATCTTTGCATTATTATCAATAAATGTTATATATCTTTAATTGATAATCAACAAAAAGTTAAAGCTATGAAAATAAGAAGAAATCTTTTTATCGCATTTTTACTATGCATGAATGTTTCGTTTGCTCAAAAATCTAATGAAATTGAAATTACAACATTTAAGCCTCATTATTTCCTCCAAGTTCAAGGAGGTGTATCTAATACTGTTGGAGAAGTGAAATTTTCAGATCTTTTATCCCCTGCTGTAGCAGCTAATTTGGGATATAAGTTTAATCCTATTTTCGCTCTTCGTGCAGGAGCAAGTGCTTGGCAGGCTAAAGGAGGCTGGGTTACTCCTAAAGTAGTCTATAAATACAATTTCGTTCAAGGTAATGTTGATGCTTTATTCGATTTAAGTACATTACTTTGTTCTTATAATCCAGAAAGAGTTTTTAATGGTTATGGTTTTATTGGTGCCGGTGTAAATTTTGCATCGAACAATGATGAAGCCAATGAACTGTATAAAGAAGGTTATGACCTAAAGAATATTTGGGATGGACACAAAACTCTGTTGGTAGGACGTGCCGGTTTAGGTGCAAATATTCGTTTAAGCAAAGTTGTTTACTTCAACTTAGAAGCTAATGCAAACATTCTTTCTGATAAGTACAACTCAAAAAAAGCAGATAACCCTGACTGGCAATTCAATGCTCTAGCAGGCTTCACATTTAAATTCGGACAGTCAAGTAAGAAAACTGTTGTTGAGGAGCCTGTATATAGTGAACCTGTTGCTCCTGTGCAACCCGTTGTTGTAGAGAAAAAACCAGCACCAGTTGTTGAAGAGAAAAAAGTTGAAAAACAAGAAGCTCTTACCGAGAATATATTCTTTGTAATCAATTCATCAAAAATCCGTACTTCTGAAATGAGTAAGATAGATGCTTTAGTTGATTATATGAATAAATATCCTGAGGCTAAAGTTGCTGTAACAGGATATGCAGATAAGGGAACAGGAACAGCAGCTATTAATAATAGAATATCCCAAAAACGTGCTGATTCGGTTGCTAAGGCGCTAATGAACAAAGGTATAAAAGCTGATCGTATTAACGTTAGCAGTAAAGGCGATACTGTTCAACCATTTGCTGAGAATGACTTGAATCGTGTAGTTATCTGTATTGCTGAATAATTTTAAGAAGTTATTATAACAAAAAAATAGGTTGCCTTTGGATTTAGGCAACCTATTTTTATTTTATCGTCCATGTCATTACAAAATCATTGTAAAGTTTGTAATTTATGAGGTATGTATCTTGATGCTCTGTTTTTAATTCTTTCAAAAGAAACTCACCTGTTTCATTTACTTCAAAGGGATAAATAAGTAAGTGCTTCTTAAAATCAATATTTTGTAAATCAATCATTTTATAAGCACTCTCTTTAGCCGACCAATGCAGTAGTAAAGCCCATATCTTATCACCATTAAAACAAGTAGGTTCCTCATCATCTCTTACAAACCTCGAAGAAACCTTTTCAACCCTTTGGCCATACTTTTCAATATCTATTGATACATCTCTATTTTGCGAAACAATTACAGAAACATACGAACCGGTATGTGATATACTGATATTATAATTCCCACTCAAAAGGTAAGGTTTACCTGAATCCTTGTATACTATTTTTTCGCCTTTATATATAGAGTCTAAACATGCTCTTACAGCTAGCCACTCCCTTCTTCTGAAAGATGATTTGAAATTTTGCAACTCCTCTTTATAGTCATCAAAATTCGAAATCAATGAGCAAAGAGTTTGTTCATCCTCCTCAATTTTCCATAAGGCAATCGAATACTCCTCACTATCCAGTTTACTTATCAACGGCATAATTTGATGTTATAGTTACTTTAACCTTAAGTATTCGTCTGTCGGTCATCTCAAGAACTTCAAACCTAAAGTTTTCATAATCAAATTTTTCATGAACGGCAGGGAAATCACCCTTCATCTCTAAAAGCAATCCGGCAAGAGTATCTGCCTCCCCTATTATAGGTTCAAAATCTTCAGGATAAATATCGAATGCTCTATAGAAATCAGCCAACAGGGTTTTACCTTTGAATATATAACTATTATCTGATATTTTTATAAAGTTACTCTCTTCATCATCATACTCATCATTTATCTCTCCCACTATCTCCTCTATAATATCTTCCATAGTTATGAGCCCCGATGTGCCACCAAACTCATCAACAACAATTGCAATATGTATCTTGTTGGATTGGAAATCACGTAATAAGTCATCTATCATCTTCGACTCAGGAACGAAAAATGGGGCACGTATCAAGGATTGCCATTTAAAACTATCATCCTTATCAAGATATGGCAATAGATCCTTTATATAAAGTATTCCTTTTATATTATCACGATTATCTTCATATATAGGAATTCTTGAATACGAATTATCTACAATACATTTCATCACCTCTGAATATTTGGCATTGATACTCAGAATTACCATATCGGGACGTGGAGTCATTACCTCTTTAGCCGTTTCGGCACCAAATCGTATTATACCCTCCAATATATCGTTCTCTTCGGATATCTCCGATTTATCAGTCAATTCCAAAGCTTGTGATAGTTCATTAACTGAAATATTATAGCTTTTCTTTGAAATAACACGATTGACAAAGAATGAAGAGTGAACTAAGATAGCCGAAAAAGGTGCAAAAACTTTACTAAGAAACATTATCACTCCCGCTGCTCTCCTACTGAAGGTCAATGTATTTTGAGCAGAGTAAATTTTTGGCATAATCTCACCAAAAAGTAAAAGAAGAAAGGTAAGGATAACTGTTACAACGATAAATTCCACTATCCAAGCATTACCAAAATCTATGCACTGTGCAAAAAAGTAATTGCAAAGCATGATAATGGTTACATTCACGAAGTTGTTCGATATTAATATTGTTGCAAGTAGTTTGTCGGAATGGTCTAATAGATACCTTATTTTCTTGTCAGCCACACTTTTCTCCTCATCAATTTTATTTAAATCATTTGGAGAGAGAGAAAAAAAAGCTATTTCTGAGGCTGATATGAAGCCGGATGCATACAATAATGCTCCGGCTAATATTATAGACACAATAGCTCCAAAAGATGGAGCCGTTATAGTTACATCATTAATCAAATCCGATAATCCGGATAAAAACGAGTCAGAATCCAAGGAATATTGTTTTAGTTAGACATCTCTTTAATTAGAAAGGAAGCTCATCAGCAGGTTCAGACACAGGTTCTACAGGCTGAAAAGTTGAAGTTGTCTGTTGAGCAGAAGTGGCAGCAGTCGTGTTGTTTCTTGCTGATAACATCTCCATAACATCACCAAATACCTCAACAATATTTCTTTTAATACCATTTTGGTCATCATATGAGCGGTAACGAAGCTTTCCTTCAATATATATTCTATCACCTTTATGCACATATTTTTCAGCTGTCTGTGCTAGTCCACGCCACAATACAATATTATGCCATTCTGTTCTTTCAGGAACTTGAGTCCCATTAGCAAGAGTATATGCTCTATCAGTAGTAGCTAGTGAAAAAGTTGCCACAGCAACTCCATTGTCAAGATAACGAACTTCAGGATCTTTGCCTACATTTCCAATTAAAATAACTTTGTTTACAGACATAAAATTGATTGTTTAATTATTAGAATTCAAAAATATTAAAAAAAAATCTTTTTCGAAAAGGAAATAAATATAATCTTAAATTTAAACAATATATTATAGAGCAATGTTTATTAATGGCAATAGTTATATTCATTTATTATTATTGGTTGCATTGATTAAATAGTAGCTCAAATATTCCAAAGATTGTTTTGCTAATTAATTAGAAAAGCTATATATTTGCAGTCCAAAAAATTAAGTTATCAACATTACATAATAATAAAAAGGAAATGACTAAAGCAGATATCGTAAATGAAATTACGAAAAAGACTGGTATAGACAAAGCTTCAGTATTGCAATCAGTAGAAGCTTTTATGGAAGTGGTGAAAGAGTCGTTAGGTAAAGATGAGAATGTATACCTGCGTGGTTTCGGTAGTTTTGTTGTTAAGAAAAGAAAGCAAAAAACTGCACGTAACATATCTAAAAATACAACAATTATTATACCAGAACATAATATACCGTCATTTAAACCTGCAAAGACATTTGTATTGTCTGTAAAGGATTAAAAAATATTCTTAAGTTAAACATTTAAAATTTTCAATCTATGCCAAGCGGAAAGAAGAAAAAAAGACATAAAATGTCTACTCACAAGCGTAAGAAAAGACTTAGAAAGAACAGACATAAAAGCAAAAAATAATTTGTAGTCTGGTTCGACGACAAATAGAGAACAAGCCTCGTAGAGAAACTAGTAGTCTGAGAGGTTTGTTCTTTGTTTAATTGGAGGATTTTATAAAAACAAAGGTGACAAGCGAATTAGTAATTGACGTACAACCCAAGGAAATCTCCATCGCTCTTCTTGAAGATAAGAATTTGGTGGAGTTACAAAAAGAGGGTCGAACTGCCTCTTTTAACGTTGGGAATATGTATTTAGCCAAGGTAAAGAAGATGATGCCTGGTCTTAATGCATGTTTTGTGGATGTTGGATTTGGAAAAGACGCTTTTCTTCACTATTTGGATTTAGGTCCTCAATTTCATTCTTATGAAAAGTATCTAAAGCAAGTTTTCAGCGATCGTAAAAAATTATTTCCTATCACTAAAGCTTCATCGCTACCTGATATAGAGAAAGATGGTTCAATATCAAACATTCTCAAACAGGGTCAGGAAATCATTGTTCAAATCGTTAAAGAACCTATCTCAACAAAAGGGCCACGCCTTACATGCGAATTATCATTCGCTGGGCGATATTTAGTTTTGATACCCTTCAATGATAAGGTTTCTGTTTCTCAAAAAATTAAATCAAGCGAAGAGAGAGCCCGCCTGAAACAGTTATTGCAAAGCATCAAACCAAAGAATTTTGGAGTGATTGTACGCACCGTAGCGGAAGGCAAAAGGGTTGCAGAGCTTGATGGTGAACTGAAAATTTTGCTTAAACATTGGGAAGAGACCATTACTAAGGTTCAGAAGTACTCTCAACTACCTACTCTTGTCTACGAAGAGACAAGCCGCACTGTAGGAATGCTTCGTGACCTATTCAACCCATCTTACGAGAACATATATGTAAACAACGAAACAGTTTTCTCGGAGATAAAAGATTATGTAAAGCTTATTGCCCCTGATAAAGATGATATTGTTAAGCTTTACAAAGGTGAACTTCCTATTTTTGATAATTTCGCCATTACCAAACAGATTAAATCTCTTTTTGGTAAGACAGTATCCTATAAAAGTGGTGCATATCTGATTATTGAGCATACAGAAGCTCTTCATGTTGTTGATGTTAATAGCGGAAACCGCTCAAAAGCCGGCAACGGACAGGAAGCAAATGCATTAGATGTAAACTTAGGTGCAGCCGACGAGTTAGCACGACAACTTCGTTTAAGAGATATGGGAGGAATTATCGTAGTTGACTTTATTGATATGGGCATTGCTGAGAATAGGCAGAAACTCTATGAACGTATGTGTCAAAACATGCAGAAAGATAGAGCTAAACATAATATATTGCCTCTGAGCAAATTTGGCCTAATGCAGATTACTCGTCAACGTGTTCGTCCGGCTATGGACATTACAACCGACGAAGATTGCCCTGTTTGTTATGGCAAAGGAAAGATAAAGTCATCTATACTTTTTACTGATACTTTAGAGAATAAAATTGATTATCTTGTAAACAAATTGAAGATAAAACGATTCACTCTATACATCCATCCGTATATTGACGCTTACATTAATAAAGGACTAATATCCTTGAAGAGAAAATGGCAGTTAAAATATGGACTAGGAATTAAGATTGTCCCCGATCAAAGCCTCGCATTCTTGCAATATCGCTTTATTGATGTTCAAGGAGAAGAGATAGATATGAAGGAGGAAATCGAAACCAAATAAATTAAAAGGTGTAACTATTATAAAATAAGTTACACCTTTTTTTTATTAACTTTACAAAAAATAATTTGATATGATAGTAGAGGAACTCGAAAAACTATATATCTCCTATACAGGAAGTAAACCTACAAATATTCAGGAGATACCATCATCAGGCTCCAACCGTCGTTACTTCAAGATGCAAGGTAAGATAAATGTTTTAGGAGCTTATGGAACATGTTGCGAAGAGAATGAAACATTTGTATATCTGTCCAAACACTTTAAGGAGAAGGGATTACCTGTTCCTGAAGTTTATATATTCTCTGAAAATCATAAATTTTATCTTCAACAAGATCTTGGTGACACTCTCCTATTCAATGCAATTGAAAAAGGACGTCTTACTTCAATTTTTTCAAAAGAAGAGAAAGATCTACTGTGCAAAACAATTAAGTTGCTGCCATCAGTTCAGTTTGAAGGGGCACAAGGGCTTGATTTCGATAAATGCTATCCACAAGCTGAGTTCAATCGCCGTTCTATACTTTGGGACCTGAACTACTTTAAGTACTGTTTCTTAAAAACAACAGATTTGGATTTCCAAGAAGATAAATTAGAGGATGATTTCCAAAATATGGCTGATCTGCTCCTTAATTGTTGTTCGAATACCTTTATGTATCGTGATTTCCAAAGTCGTAATGTGATGATAAAGGATAATCAGCCTTGGTTAATCGATTATCAAGGGGGACGAAAAGGTCCATATTATTATGATGTTGCCTCTTTTTTATGGCAAGCAAAGGCAAACTTCCCTGATTCACTACGCGAGGAACTTATCGATTTATATATCGAGTCATTGAGAAAATACATTGATGTAGATAAATCCGATTTCATGAAAAAGCTACGTCATTTCGTTCTTTTCCGCACTCTTCAAGTATTAGGAGCCTATGGTTTTAGAGGCTATTTTGAGAAGAAACCACATTTTATACAAAGTGTTCCTTTCGCTATTGCCAATCTTGCCAAATTAGTTAAGGAAGATTATCCTGAATACCCATATTTGTGCAATGTACTTCGAGAACTTACTAACTTAAAACAGTTTACTGATGAGATAAAAAAACATCAACTTACCGTTCGAGTTATGAGTTTTGCCTACAAGAAAGGTATTCCTGATGACCCATCAGGTAATGGTGGTGGCTTTGTGTTCGACTGCCGAGCAGTGAATAATCCAGGTAAATATGAGAGATATAAAGCATTCACCGGACTGGATGAACCTGTTATCACATTCCTCGAGAATGATGGTGAGATATTTCCATTCTTGGAACATGCCGGCGCACTTGTCGATGCATCTGTAAAGAGATATATGGAGAGAGGATTTACTAGTCTTTCAATCTATTTTGGCTGTACAGGTGGTCAACATCGTTCAGTATATTCGGCACAACATATGGCTGAGCATATCAATGAAAAGTTTGGAGTGAAAGTTGTTCTCACCCATCGTGAACAGAACATAGAGAAAATATTTGAAGCAAAACAATGAAAGCGATGATTCTTGCTGCCGGATTGGGCACACGACTTAAGCCTTTGACCGACAATATGCCAAAAGCACTTGTTCCGGTTGCCGGCGAACCCATGCTAAAACGAGTTATAGAGCAGCTCAAAAAGGTAGGGTTCGACCATATTGTGATAAATGTCCACCATCTGGCCGAACAGATTACCGATTACTTGTCGGAGAACAATAATTTTGGTGTCAATATTGAAATTTCCGATGAGAAGAGTGAATTACTTGATACCGGAGGAGCAGTTCTCCATGCACAATCTTACTTTACTGAAGATAAGTGCTTTTTGGTTCACAATGTAGATATATTATCAAACTGTGACTTAAAGAAAGTTTGCACTACACATAAGGAGTCTCATCCTAATACACATGCTACTATGCTTGTAAGCGATAGATACTCTACACGTAAGTTGTTATTCGACAATAATAACCGACTTTGTGGTTGGATAAACAAAACAAATGGTGAGACAAAACCTAAAAACCTACAGTTCGAAGAGGGTAAGTACAACGAATATGCTTTCAGTGGCATTCAGATAATGAATAACTCATCGCTTGATTTGATGAAAAAATATGGATATAGTGGAAAGTTCTCCATCATACAGTTCTATATGGATATGTTGGAAAAAGGAGAATTAGAGGTCTATGGATTTGTAGACCCAAACCTAAAACTCCTTGATATTGGTAAACCTGAAACGCTTATTGAAGCGGAAAGCTTTGTAAAAGAGATATAAAATTACATCTGTTTATAGTCTTTTGCTAAACCACCTTCGCTTGTCTCTTTGTAAAGCGAAGGAAGGTCATGACCTGTTTGTTTCATCACCTCAACGACCTTATCAAAAGAGACACGATGAGTACCATCGGTGAAAGCTGAATATATGTTAGCATCCAAGGCACGTGCAGCAGCATAAGCATTACGTTCTATACAAGGAATCTGTACCAAACCACACACCGGATCGCAAGTCATACCCAAGTGATGTTCCAATCCCATCTCTGCAGCATACTCAATCTGAGCCGGACTGCCACCAAAAAGTTGACTAGCTGCAGCTGATGCCATAGCACAAGCCACTCCTACCTCACCCTGACAACCTACATCAGCTCCCGAAATTGAAGCATTATGTTTTACAATATTTCCTACCAACCCTGCTGTAGCAAGAGCTCGAAGAATACGCATGTCACTAAACTCACGACTATTTTGTAAGTGGTAAAGTACAGCAGGCATCACACCACAGGCTCCACAAGTTGGAGCAGTAACTATTTTTCCACCCGAAGCATTCTCTTCACTCACAGCAAGAGCATACGAGAAAACCAAACCACGACTACGAAGATTATCCTTATATCCTTTAGCTTTAATATAGTACATAGATGCCTTTCTTCTAAGATTTAGAGGTCCGGGAAGAACACCCTCCTTATCAAGTCCACGAATAACAGCCTCTTTCATTGTCTCCCAAACCTCAGCAAGGTAATCCCATATCTCTGGTCCCTCACACTGTTCCACATACTCCCAATAACTTCTTCCTGTCTGTTCGGACCAGTTAAGAATCTGGGTCATTGTGTTCATGTCGTATATCTCTTCATCACCTTCAATATCCACCCCCTCTTCAGCGATAGCACCACCACCAACACTATATACCAACCACTCATCAAGTTGATTATTATTGGAATCTAAAGCTCTAAACTTCATCCCATTAGGATGAAATGGTAAAAAGATATGAGGCTCCCATATTATTTCAACCGGAGCTACACATTGAAGGACATCAAGTATAGCAACATCTGTCATATGTCCCTTACCGGTAGCAGCAAGACTACCATAAAGAGTAACTTCAAATGAAGCTGCAGCAGGATTTCTCTTTAAAAATATCTCAGCAGCTTTTCTAGGTCCCATAGTATGACTACTCGATGGGCCTGTTCCGATTCTGTAAATGCCTCTTAGTGATTTCATAACTTTAGTTTTTCTATTCTAAGTCAACAACAGTTATACCTGCGCCACCAAACTGAACATGTTCATCTTGGAAATTAGCAACGCCGGGTACTGTAGCAAGATATTCTCGTATAAGTGTTCTCAATATTCCGGTTCCCGTACCATGCAATATTCGTACACGTCGCACTCCAAACAGAATAGCATCGTCAATAAAGTAGGTTACAGCGTTAATAGCCTCATCCCCTCTCATTCCTCGAACATCAATATCCTGTTTAAAGTTCAATTTTTTCTCATAAATTCTATCTTGTGTCTGTGAAGAGACAAAAGTACTTTTAGCAATAGGTTGTTCACTTTTCAACGGTTCGGATGCATGTTCCAGATTTTCCTTCTTCACGTTGGTTTTTATCATTCCAAACATCACAATAGCACTCTTAGCTCCAAGTTCAAGCACCTTACCTACAGTGGTTTGTCCCTTAATTCTCACAGACGAACCAATCTCGATAGGCTTAACTTTAGGTTTTACTACCTTCTGTTCTGCCTCTTTTGCCTGTTTATTCTTCTTGTTATTCTCTTTTCTCTGCTGTTTTTCACGCAGTTTCTGCATCTTCTTCTCTATACTCTCATCAACAGCCTTACTGTCAATATCTTCTAAAGAGCTCTTGAAGTCGACAAGTTCTTTACGTGCTATGCGAGTTTTCTCCTTCTCGGCCTGTGCCTCTTTAATAGTACGAATAGTATTCTCAATTTTGGCATTTGACTCTCTTAATACCTTCTCGGCCTCCTCTTTAGCTGTCTTAAGAATCTCCTTACGTCTCTTCTCAAGTTCAGCTATCTCACTCTCGTATTTGGCAATAGTCTCTTCCATCTGCTTCTCACGCTTACGTATATTTTGACGTTTAGTCTCCCAATAACGTTTATCGCGCACAATATCTTGCAGATACTTATCAGCATTTATATATTCACTACCCACAATCTCGGATGCATCGGCAATAACCTCTTCTGGCAATCCAATTTTTCGTGCAATCTCTACAGCAAACGAGCTACCCGGATTACCTATTTGTAGTTGAAAAAGTGCCTGCATATGATGTCTATCGTATAACATAGCACCATTTACAACACCCTCATTATCCTCGGCAAAATGTTTCAAATTTTGATAGTGAGTAGTTATCACGCCAAAAGTTTTCTTCTCATTAAAACGTTTTAATACAGCTTCTGCAATGGCACCACCAATCTGAGGCTCTGTACCACCACCAAACTCATCGATAAGAATCAGACTGTCATGATTACAGTTCTTCATCATTATCTTCATATTTGTAAGATGCGATGAATATGTACTCAAATCATCCTCTAAAGACTGCTCATCACCAATATCAATAAATATGCTTTTGAATATACCCACATGGCTTCTCTCATTTAAAGATATTAGCATACCACATTGAAGCATATATTGCAAAAGTCCCACAGTTTTCAAACATACCGACTTACCACCCGCATTTGGTCCCGAGATGATAAGTATTCTCTGATTCTCATCAAGAGTGATATCTAAAGGAACAACCTTTTTATCATGTTTAGCAAGAGATTGCTGAAGAATTGGATGTATAGCCTCTATCCAGTCAACCACCTTTCTATTTTCAAAAGATGGTTTTGTAGATTTTGTGAAAATAGCCACTTGTGCTTTTGCACGTATAAAATCTATCTCGGCAAGGAATTCGTATGAGTCGAGAATTGCAGGAATCTGAGGACGAACAATATTCGAGAATTCAGTAAGTATTCTTATTATCTCTCTTCTCTCCTCTCCCTCTAGTTCACGAATTCTATTATTGGCCTCAACAACTTCTGCGGGCTCGATAAATACTGTTTTACCGGTTGCCGACTCATCATGAACAATACCTTTAATCTTTCTTTTCAAAGCAGGAACAACAGGAATCACCAATCTGCCATCACGCATTGTAGGAGTAACATCCTTATCTACCACTCCTTCACTCTGTGCAGCACGAAGAATAGAATTCAAACTTCGAGATATACTTCCAGAAGTAGCAGCCAATTCACGGCGAATTTTTAGAAGTTGAGCAGAAGCATTATCTTTAATTTTTCCAAAATTATCAAGTATGCCATTAATTCTGGATAAAAGTTGAGGGAATACAATCACATCCTCAGCCAATGCTCTAAGAGCAGGATATGGTGAGTTAGTATCATCTTCATCCGAATCACGTTTTAAGAAAGAAACAATTCCACTAATAGTCTCTAAGGAGCGTCGTAAGTCAAATAGCTCAGACTCCTCAAGATACATGCCCTCAATTTTTATTCTGTTAAGTGATGGACGCACGTCAAAGAAATATTGATCAGGGAAATTATCTTCCTCTTGAATAATTCGTACAAACTCCACCACTTGGTTAAGACGATTATCTATTTCATCATATTCATCCATGAATACCATTGAGTCCACTCTATCCTCACCAAGAGTACTTAGACATCTTGCTTTCAACATTCGTCGAATGGTATCAAACCCAATCTTATTTTCAAAATTTTGTGGATAAATCATATATTCTCTCTTCTCTTTAGCCTTAATTATAATAGTACAAATGTACGATTTGCTAATTTTATTGCAAAAAAATGTGACCTGTATTTGCATATTAAAAATAAATGCCTACCTTTGCAACGCTTTCGAAAGGAAGTACTCCTAAAAGAGTTTGGAGAGGTGGCAGAGTGGTCGATTGCGGCGGTCTTGAAAACCGTTGAACTGAGAGGTTCCCGGGGTTCGAATCCCTGTCTCTCCGCTAAATCTAAAAATAAGTCGTTGGTTACCAACGACTTATTTTCGTTTATATACTTATCAAAAAAATAAATATAACAGAATTTGAAGTTAATTTTTTAGACTGCTTATCCATTTAGAGCTAAAAATAGATATACGTTGCCTAAAAAAAGAAGTTTCTTTTTTATCGCCTTGACAATTTACCTTTGTAAATTACGGACCATCTTCACAACAAAAATTGAACACCCAATTGTACATCACCTACAGCATTATAAATCTTTGAGAAAGTGTATTTGAAAAAACACTAGTAATAATATGATATAATAGATTAATGTTATTAAACAACAACTTTCTATATATTAATAAGATATGGTAATTCCCTGTGTTGAAAAATATTTCTCTTTGTCACAATCATATAATTAAGTTTTTTTTATATATTGCCGTCGATTTCGAATTAACAATCGAAATTCACGACAAAATGTTACCATCAATCAATATTGATAAAGTTAAGGAAGGCGACCAACAAGCTTTTCGCAAATTATTTGAGTTTCTATATCCCAAACTGATAGCTCATGCATGTCGCTTTGTTGACGAGCAGATAGCAAAAGATCTTGTTCAGGACTTATTTACTTCCTATTGGACACAGAAAGAACATATCAAGGCAGATAATTTATTTGCATTTCTATACAAATCGCTTCATAACAGATGCTTAGACTATTTGAAGCATCAAAATGTTGTTGAAAATTACGAGGCTGAACTTCGACTAGCTGAACAAAGAGCATTGTACATAGAGGAAAGTTGGGAGAACAATGAAACCCTGGAGCAAATTATAGCTAAAGACATTCACAAAATCATAGAGGCTTCTATAAGCAAACTACCACCTAGATGTGCTGAAGCATTTCGTTTGTACTATTTCAAAGAAATGAGTCATAAAGAAATTGCAGAATATATGAAAATTTCTAACCGAACAGTTGAAACTCATATACATCAGGCAACGAGCTTTTTACGAAATGATTTAAAGGATGTATTACATTTCTTTTTAATTCTCTTACACTAAAATGAAATTATTTCTAATTTTCACTACGTAGTTTATATCTGCTAAGTCGTCATATATATAAGAAGCACTAAAAAGAGGATTTAGCATATGAATGAAGATATTCTATTAAGATATTTATCTAAAGAAAGCACAAAAGAAGATCTGGTTTACATTGAAGAATGGATTAAACTAGACAAAAAGAATGCCGACTGGCTCTTCGAAATGGAGCGTATCTGGGTTCTTAAATATGAATTAAAATATAGCGACAAAGAAGTAATCAAGGATGCTTATAACCAATTTGTTGAAAACTTAGAATTATCGACTAAAGATGTCACTTCTCAAGTTAAACCTAAAAAGTATAGACTTCCAAATTATGTTAAGTATGTAGCTGCAGCAGCTGTACTTATATCCTTTATCTTTAATATATCTCAGTTTTTTAGTCCTGAACCATCAATTGCTGTTCAATCAATAGAAGTACCAAAAGGACAGAGAGCAAAAGTTAACCTTTGCGATGGTTCAATAGTTTGGCTTAATGCTGATACTAAACTTATTTATCCATCATCATTTTCCGACGACGAACGCATTGTAACTCTTGAAGGTGAAGCTTATTTTGAAATAGCTCATAACAAGGAGGTACCTTTTATCGTAAAAAGTAAAGACATAAACGTTAAAGTTTTGGGTACAAAATTTAATATGAAAGCATATAAGGATGAAACAACAACTGTTTTTCTAAAAGAGGGAAAAGTTGAAGTGGTTTCAACCGATGGTGAAAATAAAATCACTCTGAACCCCAATGAACAAATCGATTATTCGCTTACATCGGGCATGCAACGTTCAAGAGACATTGATGGAGAATTGATTGAAAGTTGGGTGGCAGGAGAATTGTCATTTGTCGAAACTCGATTGAGTGATATTGTTAAAACCCTTGATCGCAAATTCAATACTGAAATAGTTATTACAGATGAAAAATTGAATAACGAAACATTCACATGCCGAGTAAAATCCGGTTTATCTCTTATACAGGTATTAGATCTTCTAAAAAATACACAAAGACTAAATTATAAAGTGGAAAACAACCAAATATTAATATTTAAATAAAACACGACAATTTATATATATACTTAGAAAGCACAAAAAAAACCGGAAGATGGTGACGCATCTTCCGGTCAGTGCTTGAACTACTAAAAGAGACACGAAAACTAAATTTTTAAGTAAAAAACGACCAAATACTAATATTTAAATAAAAACTCGCCAATGAATAAATCCATTTGAAAAACACAAAAAAACCGGAAGATGGTGACGCATCTCCCGGTTAGGATCAGATAGCAATTTGATTCAACCTATAATTTAAATTTAATACTAACTAACCCTAATGTAAAATTATGAATTTTATTGAGAAAAGAATCTCTTCATCTCAAAAAAAGAGGTATCTACAAACAAAAAGTTTAATACTTATGAGATTATTCGTGGTTTTTCTAATGATGTGCACGCTACAGTCCTTCACATCTAAAAACTACTCGCAAACTGTTCGTATATCTTTAGAAATGAACAATGCAACCGTAAAGGAAGTTTTATCCGAAATTGAACGTAAAAGTGAATTTTATTTCACCTACAATCTGGAGGAAATAAACACAAGTAAAAAAACTACTATTTCAGTAAAAAACAAAGATGTCACAGAAGTACTGAACCAAGTTTTCGAAAAGCAAAACATTGCTTATACAATCAATGATAAGCACATAGTATTGCACAAGGCAAACTCTAAAGACCAAGCAGCGAAATCTGTAAGCCAGAATACTAAAAAAGTAGCAGGTAAAATAGTTGACGTTAATGGTGAAACTATCATTGGAGTAAGTGTTTTGGTTAAGGGAAAAAGTTATGGAACGACTACCGACATTGATGGTAACTTTTCGTTGAATATGTCTCCCGACCAAACCCTAGTTATATCATACGTCGGATATATCACTCAGGAAATTGCCATAGGCAACAAATCATGGTTAGACATTGTGCTACGCGAAAATGACACAGTACTCGATGAAGTTGTTGTTGTTGGATATGGAGTGCAAAAGAAAGTAAACTTAACAGGAGCAGTATCGTACATCAAATTTGACGATAAACTCAATAGCCGCCCTTTAACAAGTGTATCTTCGGCATTAAGTGGTTTAATCCCGGGTGTTGGTGTTTCTCAGTCAAGCGGTCAGCCTGGTTCAAGTGCTACTATACGTGTTCGTGGAACAGGAACACTTAACAATAGTAATCCTTTGGTTTTAGTCGATGGAGTAGAATGGAGCATGGATGCTGTAAACCCTAATGACATCGAGAGTATCAGTGTTTTGAAAGATGCCTCATCAACAGCAATATATGGATCGTTGGGTGCTAATGGTGTTATATTAATTACCACAAAAAAAGGTAAAGGTAAACCTATGGTTAATTACAATGGATATGTTTCGGTTCAAAATGCTGTAAACAAATTATCTCTTGTATCCGACTATGCAAACTTCATGGAGTTGGCTAACGAAACAGCTACAAATACAGAGTTGGTACCTTATTATTCTCAATCAACAATTGAACAATGGCGTCAAGCTAAATTGAATCCGATGGAAACAAATGAATTCGGAGTTCCTAATTATATGGCTTACCCTAATACTGATTGGTTTGACACTATTTTTAAAACAGGAATATCTAACCATCATCACCTTTCTATTGGAGGTTCGTCTGAAAAAATCAACTACTCAGTAGCTGTAGGTTACATCGATAACCCCGGTATAATGAATCAGATGGGAATCAATTCCGGTCAGAAAGAAATTACAATTCAATCTCGTGTAGAAGGTAAAATAAGCGATTGGTTAACTATAGGAGCTAACGTTTACGGAGCTAAAGATGATCTTGGTGTAGCAAACGTTAATGATGCTTTTGGATATATGACTAAAAGCGTACCCGGAATTTACCCAGGCGAACGTGGTAAATATGGTATTCCGGCTTCAGCTGAAGAATCAACAACAGCTAACAATATATTAACTTATCTCGACCGTTCGGGTAAAGATGTAAGATACAATGCTACTTTGTCGGGATACTTTGTTGCCGATATTATAAAAGGTCTTCAAGTAGAAGGTAAATATAACTATCAAATATACAGACGCGACTTGCATCGTTGGTCAAACGGATTCGATACAAAATGGAATTATGTAAAAGATGAAGTTGTAGAAGAGTCATCTTTAGCAAGAGCTACTATAAGCAACCAAACAGATAAATCGGATAGAGTAAATGTTGACTTAATTGCACGCTACAACACTAAATTTGGTGAGGATCATGATTTTGGAGCTTTAGTTGGTTATTCAAATTCTATATATAAATATGAATCTTTCAATGCCTCAAAAATGGGATTAAGTTCATGGCTTTTAACCGAGTTGGGTACAGCAACTACTATGAATTCTATAGGAAGTTCGTCAACTGACTGGAGAATGGAATCATACTTTGGACGTCTTAATTATGCATATAAAGGAAAATATTTAGCCGAAGCAAATGTTAGATATGACGGATCTTCACGTTTTTCACCCGATTCACGATGGGGTTTATTCCCTTCATTCTCGTTAGGTTGGAGAATTACCGAAGAGGCATTTATGAAGAATACATCCGACTATCTTTCAAATTTGAAATTAAGAATATCTTATGGTGAAGTAGGAAACAATCGTACTTCCGATTATGCATGGCAAGCTACTTACGCTACAGCTAATGTGATTATGGATGGTAAACAAACCTCAGGTTTGATTATGAAAAAAATCGGGAACAATTCACTCGAGTGGGAATCTACTAAGTCAATGAATATTGGTCTGGATTTTGGTTTCTTCAACAACAGATTATCGGGAGAGATAGATTATTACGACAAAAAAACAACAGGTATACTTTATACTCCATCATTGTATCTTACTATGGGTAATAAAACAGGATCGACTGAAAATATTGCAGAGTTAGACAATAAAGGATTTGAATTAAACCTTAAATGGGAAGATAATGTAAAAGGCTTTCAATACGCTATAGGTGGTAATTTCTCATACAACACCAACGTAGTAAGTAAATACAAAGGAAAAGTTGAAAAATACTGGGATGAGTCAGGTAAATTCGTAAACAACTTCTCTGAAGTTACTGAAGGTGGATTTGGTGGACGTATAGCAGAAGGATACCAAATTGGAGAAACTTACCTTCACAAAATTTATCGTGGCACGGGAAACTATGACATGAGTGGAACCATGGATGTTAACGCAGGTCCAAAAGATGGTATTATTCGTACCGAACAAGACATGGCTTGGGTGAAAATGATGTTGGCAGCAGGGAATAAATTCAATGGAGTAACTTCAGTTAAGAAAGACCAGTTGTGGTATGGTGACATCATCTATCAAGATACAAATGGTGATGGAAACTATGGCGACTCGAATGACCAAGACTTTACAGGTCACTCAAGCACACCTAAATTCAATTTTGGATTCAATCTTTCAGCATCTTATAAAAACTTCGATTTTTATGCTTTGCTTTCCGGTGCTGCAGGCTTCTATCTATACTGGCAAAATGCTCCAAGTTTTATACCTGGATATAACACATATCAGTTTTTAGCTGATAGCCACTATTATTACGATCCAACTAATCCAGAGGATTTAAGAACTGATATCAATGCTAAATATCCACGTTTAGGTGGCAAAAACACAGGAGCAGGTAGTGATTTTTGGGAATATAAAGGTGATTATCTAAAACTGAAAAACATACAGTTAGGTTACACTTTGCCTAAAAATATCACTTCGAAAGCCAAAATTGAACGAATGCGTTTTTATTTAAGTGCCGACAATATCTGCACTTGGACAGAGTTCCCAGGAATGGATCCTGAAATAGGTACAAGTGTTACCTACCCATTGATGAAACAATATGCATTTGGTTTACAATTAACATTCTAAAATTATTCTCATGAAAAATAAAATTCTTTTATCACTATTGTTTAGTGTTATTCTGAGTTCTTGTATAGATTTAGATACATCAACAACGGATTCAATTGGAACAGCCGACATGTGGACAACTGAAGAATTAGCTGATGCCGGTATAGCAGGTATATATGACGTGTTTTATCCACGAAATACAAGTGAATTTGACTGTTATCCACAAATTATAACAGGTATTGGAAGATCTCGTATTGAAGCTATTTCATTTACTTCAAATGTATATCAACCACCATACATACAAAATATGTCACCGTCAGCAGGAGACACTTATTTTAGTTTAGAATGGAAATATTGCTACGAAGGTATTCACTTATGTAATGATGCTATTGCTAATCTTTCCAAAGCATCTCTACCACAAACTAAGTATGGCAGATTAATGGCGGAAGCTAAATTCTTACGAGCATTTTTCTACCATCGTCTTAATATGTTATTTCAAGGGGTTCCTATATACTTAGAACCAATCAACAACAAAGATGCTATAAAGACACAATCGTCTGTTGAAGAGGTTTGGGATGTTGTCTTGAACGATTTGAATGACTGTATAACTGAGGCGAATTTACCCAACAATACATTAACCCAAAATTATGGTCGTCCATCAAAAGGTGCAGCTTACGCTTTACGTGGTATGGTGTATCTATGGAAAAAAGATTATAAGAAAGCAATTACTGATTTTGAGAAAGTATCGGAGTGCGGTTATGGTCTTTGGGAAGGGAAATATATAGATTTGTTCAAAGAAGCTAACGAGAAACACAAAGAGATGATTTTGCCATTACAATTTGAAGGAACAACAAATTATGGCGACTGGACTCAAATGCAGTTTGGTGGTAGATCAACACTACAAAGTTTCACTAGCCTTCAGCCAAATGTTGACTTTGTTGACTCCTATTTGAATGCCGATGGATCTAAATTCAAATGGACAAATATTTTCCCTGATTGGGATACAATGCCAGTTGAACAACGTGAAGTATTTTTTGTCAGAGATGGTATGAACACTAAAACTGAAACTGCATTTGTAAATGCGAAAAAAGAAATTATTTCTCGCGTTACTCAAGCTGTTTGGGACAAATATTATTTGAACGAAGGTAACGAAGCTCGTATAGCTAAAGCTTATGAAACTCGCGATCCACGTCTGCAACAAACAATTTTCACTCCATCGTCAACAACTCCATGTTTTGCTTCTACAGGAGGTAAACAATCGGATAAAACAGTTCGTTGGCCATATTTGGTAGCCGGTAATGGAGATGCAGCAGGTGACCACTGGCCAGATTCTCGAAGTTTTTACAATTACACCTATCGTAAATTTGTTGTAACAGATAATGGTTCGATGAAACGTAATGCATGTGGAAGAGACTGGCCTCTTATTCGCTTCACTGACGTTTGGTTACAATATGCCGAAGCTTTGAATGAAGATGGTCGTTTAGATGATGCAATTAATGTAGTTAACAAAATACGACTTCGTGCCGGTATGCCTTTACTAACAAAAGGTGCAGGTGATATTAATGGAGTTTCCAGTAAAGAAGAGATGCTTAAACGTATACAATATGAACGAAGAGTTGAATTGTGTGCCGAAGGTGTTAATTTCTTCGACGAAGTTAGATGGGGAACATATAAAGAGACTAAGTTTCAAGGAAATGCGACCAACGGATTTAAAGATATGTGGGGACGTATTGTTCGTGGAACATGGTATTGGAATGATTACTTGTGGCCATGGCCGGTTCCTCAATCGGAAGTGCAACGTAATCCTAATTTAGTACCTACAAAAGGATGGTTGTATTAAAATAATACTAAGGGAAATTCTAAATGATAAATTTAAAATATATAGGCATTCTTTTCTCATTCTTTATGATTTGCAACAGCGTTTCATGTTCGGATGATGTAACAGCTGTAAAAGATGATTATAATAGGGAGAAGATGCCACACCCGTGCTTGCTGCTTAAAAAAGGAGAAGAAGAAAAGATCAAATCCAATATAGCGGCATCTACCGAACTTAATTCTGTTAGCTTGGCTGTATTTGCTCAAGCAAATCAGAGTATAAAGTCTGAATTACCTGAATATATATTAAAAGGGAAACGTCTTCTTGACGTTTCCCGTCAAACACTGCAAAATTTATATTCACTGTCGTATGCATATCGCA
The DNA here is from genome assembly GCA_023415545.1 of Bacteroidota bacterium. Taxonomy (GTDB): domain Bacteria; phylum Bacteroidota; class Bacteroidia; order Bacteroidales; family Bacteroidaceae; genus Phocaeicola. Next base: position 8,547 of record JAEZKJ010000021.1, on the reverse strand, counting down.
TGAGTAAAAAAGAGTGCTATCTCGAACGAGCTATCCTTGAATTAGAGACGGTTTGCCGATTTCCGGATTGGAATCCTACTCATTTTCTTGATGTAGCCGAAATGACTATGGCTGTATCTATTGCTTACGACTGGCTTTATTCCGATTTGCCACAAAGAACAAGGCAACTAGTTGAAAGAAGCATCACAGAGAAATCTTTTGATATAGCACTTGATACTCGATATGACAGTTTTTATGATAATAAGGGAAATTGGAATCAAGTGTGTAATGCAGGTTTATTATTTGGAGCATTTGCGATATATGATATAAATCCGGCAAAGGCTGATCGTATTATCACTAAATATCGTGAAACGATGCCCGTAGCTTTGAATGCATATTTACCTGATGGAGCTTATCCCGAAGGTTACACATATTGGACATATGGAACAGGTTTTCAGGCAATGTTAAACTGTGCTTTAGAGACTTTAGGAATGAGTACTGTAGGGGAAGAAGAAGGTTTGGATAAATCGGCTGAATATTATTTCCATATGGTAGGTCCTACTGGAAAGTCATATAACTATTATGATGGATCGGATGATGCTGTTTTAGATCCTACAATGTTTTATTTCGCAGCAAAAAAGAATGATCCGTCATTGCTTTATTGGGAACTTAAACATATTAAAAACAAGCTCTCACCACATCGATTACTTGCTTCGATATTAGTATATTCTAAAGATATGAAATTGTCTTCGAGTAATGTTCCTATCAAAAAAACATGGACTGGAGGAGGCGTAACACCTGTATATTTAACTCGCTCAGCGTGGGATGATGCTAATGCTGCATTTTTAGGTATTAAAGGTGGAACACCATCAACAAGCCACGGACATATGGACAATGGATCGTTTATTTATGAAGTAAATGGCGTAAGATGGGCTATAGAGTTGGGAAGCGAAGGTTATGAAAAAATTGAAGCACAGGGAGTAGATTTATGGAATATGCAGCAAGAATCATCTAGATGGGATTTGCTTCGTTACACTAATAAATTCCATAACACTATAACCATTAATGACAAAAAGCATAAAGCAAATGGATATGTTACAATTACAAATACATTTGAGGATGCAGAAAAATGTGGTGCTGTGCTCGATTTAACTCCATCTTTATTTGATGTAGAGAAGGCGATCAGAGAGATAGCTTTAGTGAATGGTTCTTCATTACAAATAAAAGATGTAATAAAAACTAAATCGGATATTACTAAGGTTCAGTGGACTATGGTTACTACTGCTACTGTTCAGGTTATTAATTCGAATAAAATAGAATTGACGAAGGATAACAAAAAACTTGAATTAACCATCAATTCGCCTGTAACAGCTAATGCAACATCTTGGTCGTGTCAACCAACAACTTCGTACGAAGGTAAGAACCCTAATGCAATGTGTATTGGATTTACAGCTAATCTTCCTGCAAATGAAGAAACAATTTTGAATGTAACACTCACCCCAATAAATTAAAGTATGAAAAATATATCACTATTCATTATATCTCTTCTTCTTTTGGCAAGTTGCAAAACACGTGAAGAAACAATGAATCAACTGATTGACAGGGTGATGCTCGTTGCTGTTGAACAAGGGAAAAACATGGCTAAAGTGCTTCCTGATGAACAACTACCTCGATCGGTAGATAAAAACGGAAAGCTGGTAACATCAAATATATATTGGTGGTGTAGTGGCTTCTATCCAGGTACATTATGGTATATATACGAATATTCGGGCGACGAAAACATTCTGCAATTGGCTAAAAAACATACCGAATTGTTAGATTCTATTCAGTATGTAACCAATGATCATGATGTGGGTTTTCAACTATTTTGTAGTTACGGAAATGGCTATCGTTTAGCTAAGAATCCTCAGTATAAAGATGTGCTTGTTCAAGGAGCAAAATCACTTTCTACTCGCTTTAATCCTATTGTTGGATGCACTTTGAGCTGGGATTTTAACGACCCTAACTGGAGATTCCCTGTCATTATAGATAATATAATGAATATGGAGTTGCTTCTTTGGGTTGCAAAAGAGACCTCAAACGATTCGTTATACAATATGGCTTGTAGCCATGCAAACACGACAATTAAGAATCACTTCCGAAAAGATTATAGTTGCTATCACTTAGTTGATTATGATACCGTACAAGGTACGCCTCGACAAAAACAAACTGTTCAAGGTGCTAACAACGAATCATCATGGGCACGTGGTCAGGCTTGGGCGTTGTATGGATATACAATGATGTATCGCTACACTTCTAATCAAGCATATCTAAATCAAGCTAAGAATGTAGCTGAATATCTACTAAATCATCCTAACATGCCTCAAGATGGTATTCCTTATTGGGACTATAATGCACCTAAAATACCGAACGATTTTAGAGATGCATCAGCAGCAGCTATCATGGCTTCGGGTTTGATTGAATTAAGTGAGTGTGTTTCAAAAGATGATAAGGAAAAATTTCTTAGTTTTGCAGAGAAACAATTGCGCACATTAGCGTCAAGCGAATACTTGGCAGAACCAGGTACTAATTCCAATTTCTTACTGAAACACAGTGTAGGTAATTTGCCCGGAAACTCTGAAGTTGATGTTCCTCTAACATATGCGGACTACTACTTTGTTGAGGCTCTTGTGAGGTATAAGAAGTACAATTCTGAAAAATAATTATTGCTAAAACATAATGCCTATGAAAAATTATATTGTAGCTCTCATTTTAGGGCTATTTATAGTATCGTGTTCTGAAAAAGCTGAAAAACAAGCTTATATCTTTTCTTACTTCATGGGAAATGGTGAAGATGGATTGCATTTAGCATATAGCGAAGATGGATACAACTGGAAAAATCTTGATGAAAAGTCTTTTCTTGCTCCTGAGTTAAGTGCCGACAAATTGATGCGCGATCCATGTATCATTCTTGGTGGTGAAGGTCAATATCACATGGTGTGGACTGTTAGCTGGACAGAAAACGGAATAGGATATGCATCGTCTAAAGACCTAATAAATTGGTCGGAGCAAAAGTTTATACCGGTAATGGCACATGAAGATAGTGTACGCAACTCTTGGGCTCCGGAGTTAACTTACGACAAAGAAAATGATGAATATATGATCTACTGGGCGTCAACTATAAATGGTCGCTTTAACGATAGCATTCAAGCTAGTGAAGACAATTACAATCACCGAATATATTACGTGACTACTAAAGATTTCAAAACGTTTTCGGAAACTAAACTATTGTACGATCAAGGCTTTAATGCAATTGATGCAACTATTCTAAAAATCGATGATAAGTGGGTTATGTTTGTGAAAGACGAGTCTTTATATCCTCCTCAAAAAAATATTCGCATTGCTTATGCAGATAAATTGGTAGGGCCATATAGTGAAGCATCAGCACCAATTACAGGTAACTATTGGGCTGAGGGCCCGACTGCTGTTAAACTGGGAGAAGAGTGGGTAGTATATTTCGATAAATACAAAGAAGGAGCATTCGGAGCAATTAAGTCTAAAGACTTAAAAGAGTGGCAAGATGTGTCTGATAAAATTTCTCTACCCGAAGGTATTCGACACGGAAGTATTCTTGTAGTACCTCAGAGTATTATAGATAATATATTGAAGAAAAATAGTTAACATATTAGTAGGTATTGACGATAATATTAAATAGGTTGGAATTGTAATTTCACCAACCTTTATCCCAAAAGAAAAGAGTTCAAATTTTATTGATTTGAACTCTTTTTTATTTCCTAATATTTGTTATCTCATCATAGAAAATCTGTAGGATGATACTGAAATTATAAAGGATTGTTTTTTAAAATAAATCAGATGATGAGTAGTAGTCAAATTTAAATATTTTAATCATATTACATATCCGTAATATCCAAACAAGCCCAGTCAACATCATATTTATTTAACACTTTCGTTTTCAGCACTTCAATCTTCGCTTCTAATAATTGAGGTTTGTAATTTTTCTTTTGGCGTTTCACTTCGGCCACAAATGCCTTTTTATTATCCAAGGTAATAGCGACAATATCAACTTCATTTTGAGACCCCTTAGGCTCCCACCATGAACCGATATCCCTATAATCAAAGCTCTCCTGCATTTTCTGCTTAAAATAAAGTTCCAATGTCTTGCCTGAATAAGTCGGATAGTCTTCATTTATCATACGTGCCAACCCTTCGTAGTTCCCTAACTCTATCAGCGTTCGGTTTCTCTCTATATAACGGAACCAGAAGCGCAAAAAGTTATCCGACACCTCATATCTTACCGTTTGAGAACCTTCTTTCGCAAAAATAGGTCGTTGCTTTTTGATTACCTCATACACAGTCTCCAACTTACTCAGCTGACCACCTATGCTTTTTTCGCCCATAAATGCCTCTATTTGCGATTGTGTGTTCATACCCGAAGAGATAGCATCCAATATCGAGAAGTAATTGCCGTATTTTTTCCCAAACTCTTGTATCAGAAGATTACGCCCTTCGTCAATAAAGGGAGAGTCGCTCTGACAAACGTATTTAATCATTTTAGGAATTGTCAAAGCTTTATTATCCACTAACAGTTCCACATACTTAGGCACACCGCCGGTATAGGTATATAGAGCAAGTAGTTCATCGTTTGTGTAGTCAGGTTTATAGTCACTCATTATCTCCTTCAATACAGCAGTAGTAAAAGGAGATATCTTCATCATTGCATCTGCACGACCAAACAATGGCTCTTTTTTGTCTTGAAAAATTTTAGTCATCAATGAGTATATCGAGCCACTGACGATGAAATTCATTTTAGTTTTTGTACGGTATTGATCCCAGTAGTTCTGAATTTCGCTATATATTGACTCGTTGATATTGATAAATTCCTGAAACTCATCAATCACCAACGTAAACTTTTGGTTCTTGGCTTGTTCCAGTAGAAATCTAAAGACCTCGTTAAAGGAGTCCATCTTAGGGACAAAAACAGCTAACTGCCGCTTTATTTCAGCACAAAAGCTACCACACAAATCCGCCTCACTTTTTCGGCTCACGAAAAGATAGACTATCAAATCATCTTTCAAAGCATTAAGTATAAGCGAAGTTTTACCAATCCTGCGACGACCTGTTATTACTGTTAGTTTAGAGTGATCATTGTATGCCATCTCTTTAATTCGCTGTAATTTAGCTATCTCGTTTGTGCGATCATAAAATTTCATAAGCCTTAATTTTTACAACGGTAAATTTTACCACTGTTGCAAAGATAATAAAATTGTGCAAAACCATTCTCGTTCTTTACACTTTTTTACGGTGGTAAAATTTACGAGCGTTAAAATTGAGGGACACTATTTTATAGATTGTCTATTCCTTTTTATTATATCTTTATTAAAGTCGAATATGGGAATTGGTAGATTATAAATAGTGATTTTGGAGTTTAAACAGTTGTTTTGCCCTACTAAATATCAGTTGAATTCAAAACGATTTTTAAACCTACAGCCTCCGAAATCATTATGAATGTAGATAACTGCATATCTGTTTCACCCTTTTCGAGCATAGCCACATACTCACGCTTCTTGCCAATCTTATCGGCAAGCTGCTGTTGGGTGATTCCGGCTGACTTACGGGCATTTTTCAACACCTCGGCATAATACCAAGCACGAGACTTCGCATCGAATACATCACGCGAAGCACCTCCTTTTGCTCCGTGCTCATCAACAAACATATCCTCTGCAGTAGGAAGATGTTTGAGCTTGATAATGTCAATCTTTGGTCTCATTAATGTAAACTATATTAGTATTATATAAAAATATAGTAAACTAATATAGTATTGGAACTTTTTTCGAGTAAAACTGGTTAGAATCAAAGAAACTTATTACAAACTCTTTGAACTAAACTTCATATCTCTTCGAACATTTTCTTAATTATCAGTGCTAGCTATCTGTTTCACGATGCGAAACGTCCATTTCACAGTGTGAAACGAATAAACCAAAGCTGTATTTGAAGTATTTATTTAGATGAGTTTGTTTTATCAACTTGATAAGTTTTAAATATTTTCAAGACATTTAGATGAAATGAATATGTAATGTAAGCGTACTTTTAAAGATAAACAAAATAATACATATACTCCCATGTAATTTATTAAATAAATAATATTTAGCTCATAATCAATATTTAACAAAATCATAATTTTTTTGAAACGTTTTTGAAATCTTGGCACTATACCTTCGTTGTAAAATTAAATAGATAACTTCTACAATGAAGACAGGAAAACTCTTTTTGGTAACTGTTTTAACTACTATTGCCATCTCAGCATCTGCTGAAAATCTCAATAACGAAGAGCCGAAAGGCAAAGTGATTTTACAACTGTTCGAGAACTTTCACACCGGATTTGGAGCTGAGAAAAATGATCGAGGTTTTGAGTTAGAACGTAGCTACTTTGGATACGAGTATAACCTTAAAAATGGTCTTTCAGTTAAAGGAGTTATGGATATTGGTAAATCTTCGGATATAGATGATTTGCAACGTATAGTATACTTAAAAAATGCTATGTTGTCGTGGGAATCAGGAGATTTTAAAATAAGTACAGGTCTAATTCCTACAACTCAGTTTAGCTTCCTTGAGAAATTTTGGGGCTATCGATACATCATCAAATCTTTTCAAGACAAATATAAATTCGGATGTAGCGCCGACTTAGGTCTCTCATTATCATACAAATCAGCAAATTGGATTTCTGTCGACGTAATAGTTGTAAATGGTGAAGGATATAAGAAGATTCAAAATAATGATGGCCTCAACTACGGATTGGGAACTACAATATCGCCAATAAAAGATTTTTATGTACGTCTGTATGGTGGGCTGAATGAAAGTGGTGAAAAAGGCAAGAAGGATATAGTGAATTTATCAGCTTTCTTAGGTTATAAAAGTAACAAGTTTACCATTGGCACTGAATATAATATAATGAAAAATGTAGCCTACAAGGAGGATGCAAACGAATATGGGTATTCGATTTATACGTCGTTAAACCTTTCTGAAAATAGTGCGTTATATGCTCGATTTGATGATGTATACTCGAATAATGATTGGAATAGTGAAAAAGATGAATCGGCTGCGATTCTTGGAGTTCAGTTCAAATTGGGTAAATATGTAAAGATTGCACCAAATTTTAGGATGAGCATACCCAAAGCTGATGACATAAAGAATGGCTACTCAGCTTACGTGAACTGCTTTATTGGTTTTTAATAGTATAAATGTTAATAGTATTTTTTAAATTGTAATAGTATGAAAAAGATTGTTTTGTCGGTTATGACATTGATTTTTGCTCTTGTTGTTATTTCTTGTGGAGGTAATTCAAACAATAGCAGTGGTAAGGCACAAGAATTATCGGGTGCCGGTGCAACATTTCCTCTTCCATTTTATAATGTAATATTTGAACAGTTTTCAGCGCTTAATGATGATGCCGTAGCTTATGGTGGCATAGGCTCTGGAGGAGGTGTACGCAACTTGCGTGACAAAATTGTGGATTTTGCTGCAAGTGATGCATTTCTTTCTGATAAAGAGATGAAAGAGATGAATCCTGTTGTCCACATTCCTACCTGTATGGGGGCTGTAGTATTGGCTTACAACCTTGATGGAATAAAGAATTTAAATCTTTCGGGTGAACTGATTGCTGATATATTTGCCGGTAACATAAAAATGTGGAATGACCCACGCATTGTTTCACTAAATCCTGATGTGACTCTTCCTGCAACACCAATTATCCCGGTATTCCGTTCTGATGGATCGGGTACTACATTTGTATTCACCGACTATTTAACCAAAGTAAGTCCAATGTGGGCATCCAAATATGGATCAGGAAAGTCAGTTAACTTTTCTACAGGACAAGCTGCAAAGGGTAATCCAGGCGTAGCAGGTGTAATATCACATACCAAGAATTCTATTGGGTATGTAGGTTCAGAATATGCGTTTGCACAAAAAATACCATACGCTAAAATAATGAATCAAAACGGGGAATTAGTTGAGCCTTCAGCAGAAAGCATATCGGCTGCTGCATCCGGTGATATTCCTAAAGACACTCGTATATCAATAACTGATTCCAATGCAAAAGGAGCATATCCTATCAGTTGTTTCACTTGGATGATAATATATAAAGAGCAAAATTATTCAGGCCGTAGTAAAGAACAGGCTATAGCAACTCTTAATCTATTGAAATATATACTATCGGATGAAGCACAAAACATGACCACAAAAGTTCACTACGCACCTCTTCCTGAAAAAGTAAAAAAATTGAGTATGGAAAATTTGAAGGATGTTACATACGATGGAGTTTCAATTGTGAAATAATAGATATCTATGAGTGATAAAATATATAGAGTAATACTATTTTTAGCTGCTTTGATAATACCAATAGTGTGCGGGGGAATAGTGTATGCCCTTATCACTGATGCTTATGATGCTTTCAACCACTTCGGATTATTCAATTTTCTCACCTCTTCGCAATGGAGCTATACCGAGGGTAACGAGCAATATGGTGCCTTGCCCTTTATTACAGGCACGCTCATGACGACTTTATTAGCTCTA